>JAFKFF010000473.1 GCA_017307315.1 Alphaproteobacteria bacterium | reverse complement strand
AATATCGCGCTGGGCCGTCCCGGCGCGAGCCGGGCGGACATCGAGCGCGCCGCCAGGGACGCCGCGGCGCATGATTTCATCTGCGACATGCCGCAAGGCTATGACACCCGCGTCGGCGAAGGCGGCCTCAAGCTTTCCGGCGGCCAGCGTCAGCGCATCGCCATCGCCCGCGCCATGCTGCGCAACGCCCCGATCCTGCTGCTGGACGAAGCCACGTCCGCCCTGGACACGGAAAGCGAGCGCCAGGTGCAGGAGGCGCTGACGCGCCTGAGCGTCGGGCGCACCACCATCGTGATCGCGCACCGTCTTTCCACCGTGCGCGACGCCGACCGGATCTTCGTGCTCGACAAGGGGCGCGTGGTGGAAGCGGGCCAGCATGACGCGCTTCTGGCGGCGGGGGGGCTCTATGCCCAGCTCTACCGCCACAATCTCGCCGATGTGGAAGGCGCAAACTGATGGCGGCCCTGCCCTTGGGCCTGATCGCCTGGCGCTGGCTGGGGGTGGCGGCATCGCCGCTGGCGCCATTCCTGCTGCGCGCCCGCGCCACCCGGGGCAAGGAAGACCTCGCGCGCATGAACGAACGCCGGGGCGTCGCCAGCCTTGCCCGCCCGCAGGGACGGCTGGTCTGGATTCACGGCGCCAGCGTGGGCGAAAGCCTGGCGGCATTGCCGCTGATCGAAAAATTGCAGGCGGAAGATATCCGCGTCCTGGTCACCAGCGGCACCGTTACCAGTGCCGGCATGATGCAGGCGCGCCTTCCCGCCGGGGCGATCCATCAATATGTACCCCTCGATATTCCCGCTGCGGCCGCCCGCTTTCTCGATCACTGGAAGCCCGATGCCGGCCTGTTCGTGGAATCCGATCTTTGGCCCAACCTGCTGCTGGAAGCACAACGGCGGGGCGTGAAACTGGCGCTGGTCAACGCCAGGATTTCGGAGCGTTCGGCCGCGGGCTGGCGCCGGGCGCCGCGAACCGCGCAAGCGCTGCTGGGCGCCTTCGACACAATCCTGGCGCAGGACGAGGATTTTGCGGCGCGCTTCCGCACCCTCGGCGCCCACCATGTAACGGTCGTCGGCAGCCTGAAGGCCGACGCCCCGCCGCTGTCTTGCGACGAGAAGGCGCTGGCCAAGGTGAAGGCGATGATCGGCACCCGTCCGCTTCTGCTCGCC
>JAFKFF010000490.1 GCA_017307315.1 Alphaproteobacteria bacterium | reverse complement strand
GGCTGCCGCTTCGAGATGCTGGAAGAACCCGGCGCGATTTGGAACGACCGCGCCGATCCCAGCCGCGCCTCGGCCCGCAACCGGGCGGAGCAGTTGGGCGCCTGGCTGACCCAGATGCGCCCGTTGCTCACCCCTTGCGCCTGGCATGGCGGGCGCGGCTGGCCTTACGCCAAACTCCTGGCCCATAACGGGCACAAGCTGGACGCGCTCAAGCTTTATCTGCGCGCGCTCTGGCACGGCTGCTATCGGCCCAGGCTGGCGCTTCTCATCTTCCTGCAGATTTTCCTCAACGCGAAAAGTTATCGGGCGCTGGCCGACCTCGCCATCGGGCGGCTGCGCGCGGGCCTGCGCCGGCCGCAAGCGGCGCGCTCCAATCCCTTCAAGGCGGCATGATCACCCGGCGCACGGCGCTGGCGTTCGGCGCCGCCGCCCTGGCGAGCCGCGCCCACGCGGAAGACGTGCCGCTTCGCGCCCTTGCCGCCGCCACAGGCATCGTGTTCGGCAGCGCCGCCGCCTCGTATGAATGGCGGGACGCGGATTTTCCCCCGTTGCTGGCGCGCGAGGCCGCCGTCCTCGTCCCCGAATATGAAATGAAGCGCGATGTGCTGGAGCCCGTGCGCGGCGCTTACGATTTTTCCGGCTGCGACGCGCTGATGGATTTCGCGCGCCGGCGCGATCTTGCGATGCGCGGCCATCCCCTGGTCTGGCATGAATCCAATCCTCCCTGGCTGGAAGCGGCGGTACGCCAAACCCGCGATGCGCGCCTTCTCACCGATCATGTGACGAAGGTCGTGCGCCGCTATCGCGGCGCCATGCGATCCCATGACGTTGTGAACGAGGCGCTGGTGCCGCCGGACGAAGGCGCCACCGGTCCCCGGCCCAGCTTCTGGTTTCAAGTTTTCGGGCCTCACTATCTGGACCTTGCGTTCCATGCGGCGCGCGCCGCCGATCCTGCGGCGCTCCTGGTCTATAATGATTTCGGCTGCGAGGCCGGCTCGCCCGCCCATGACCGTTTCCGCAGGCAGACATTGAATCTGTTGGACGGCCTGTTGAAACGCGGCGCGCCGGTGCAGGGGTTGGGCATTCAGGGCCATCTCACCCCGTTCGGGCCCAGGGTCGATCAGCCCACCCTGAGCGCGTTTTTGGCCGAGGTCGCCGCCCGCGGCCTTGCCTT
>JAFKFF010000489.1 GCA_017307315.1 Alphaproteobacteria bacterium | reverse complement strand
CAATGCGCGCCGCGCCGCCGCCGATGTCGAGCGCGAATATGCCTCGGCCTATTACGCCTGCATGAACGAGGCCGATTACAATCCGGGCGCGACCACCTATGCCGGCGGCTATGATTACGGCCCGCCGCCGCCTCCGGCCTATTATCCGCCGCCGCCCCCGCCGCCGGTCTATTACGGCTATGGGCCTTATCCCTATCCCTATTACCCCTATTATTACGGCCCGGCCTATCGGCCGGGGGTCAGTTTCGGCTTCAGCTTCGGCGGTGGCGGCCATCGCCATTGGCGGCATTGAGCCGATCCGGGACGATCTGACTTCTTTTGCCGGGAACGGCCGGGCTGTATGGTCCGGCCGTTGTCATTTCCAGGTCCGCCGCATGCCGCCGAAATTCAATCCCGCCAAGCTCAATCCGCTGCAGCTGCGCACTTTGACCCTGCTGCAGGCGATCTCGCGCATTCCCGGCGCGGCCAGTCCCCTGCCCAGCGGCGATGTCGCCATCACACAGTTCCCGCACGCCCATGGCGACCATTTCCACCTGGGCGACGCCATGGTTTCGGGACGCGATGCCACAGGGCTGGAGAACCAGGCGGTCTGGAATGCGCTCACCCGCAAGGGCATGATAAAGTCGGAATGGCCGCACCAGATCGCGCTGACGCCGGATGGCCTGAATTACGACACCGGCCTGGCGGATGAGATTCTCCGCCGCGGCAGCCACTGAGGACCGATGAACCCCAAGAAACGCCGCCGTCTCTATTTCGCCGCCGCGCTGGTCGCGGCCGGTGGCGTTCTGGCCGTGGCGATCGTCTATCAGTTGGGCAACAACGTTCTTTATTTTTACACCCCCAGCGACATCGTGGAAAAACATGTCGAGCCTGGCGTCGCCTTCCGCATCGGCGGGTTGGTGGAGAAAGCCAGTGTGCGGCACGGTGCCAGCGCGGATGTGCATTTCGTCGTGACCGACGGCGCGCGTACGGTGCCGGTGGAATTCGCGGGCGTGCTGCCGGCCTTGTTCCGCGAAGGACAGGGCGTGGTGGCGACCGGCGCGCTCAATCCGACAGGCACGTTCCAGGCTACCGAAGTTCTGGCCAAGCATGACGAGAAATACATGCCGCCCGAGCTGGTGGCGTCCTTGAAGCGCACGGGCCGCTGGAAAGAAGGCGAATAGATGCTGGGTGAGCT
>JAFKFF010000070.1 GCA_017307315.1 Alphaproteobacteria bacterium | reverse complement strand
GTCATGGTGGGCGAGCAGGCGGCGGGGGCGGGGCTCGATTTCGCCATGCGGGGAGCGGATGCCGGCCTTCCCTTGAAGGGCGACCCGGCCAAGCTGCGCCAGATCTTCCTCAATCTGCTGTCCAACGCGATCAAGTTCACGCCCGGGGGCGGGCGGGTCTGGGTCGAGGCACGTCAGGACGCCACCGGCGTCACCGTCACCGTGGGCGACAGCGGCATCGGCATGTCACCGGACGATGTGACGGTGGCGCTGACGCCGTTCGGCCAGGTCGATAACCGGCTGGAACGCCGCTATGAGGGAACCGGCCTGGGCCTTCCCCTCACCAAGGCGCTGATCGAACTGCATGGCGGACGCTTGAGCTTCGAAAGCGCGCGGGGTTCGGGCACCCGCGCCATGGTGCGTTTTCCTGCCACCGCCGCTACGCCTCTGGCGGAGGCGGGCTGAGACTGGGCTGGCGCTGCTGCTCGAAACGCTGCGCGACATGCTCCTTGGCGGTCTGGATGGCGCGCACGAAGCCGACCGGATCGGCGATATCCGGCGTGACCACCGCATCGACCCCGGTGCCTTCGATGCGAACCGTGCCATAACCGAAGATGCGCCCAAGGAAGCTCTGGCGCACCTTGACGCCTTCGATGTTGGGAAGCGCGATCTCGTTGGTATGCATCGACAGCACGCCATGCTTCTCCACGAAGCGGTGGCTGGTGGGGCGGTGGTCCAGAAGACGGGGTTTGTTCGTTCCAGGAAGCCGGGCTGGCGGCTGCTCCAGCTGAGAATGCCCACCAGCAGCGCCGCCGGTATCAGGAGCTGCGTCCAGGCGCCCAGATCGTAGAGCCAATGAAACCGGCCGCGGGTGATGATGGTCTCTCCATCTCCCAGCGATTTGTCGATATAGGACATGCGCTCTCCCCGCCCGGCTGCGGCGGCAAGATTTTTACGCGAAATCGCCCGCAGCGCCTAGTGATCGTGGTCGGGGAGCAGGACCTCGCGCACGCCCCCGCGCGCGGATGCGCGCAATAGGACAAAGGAGGGCGTGCCTGCCTAATGATCGTGGTCGGGGAGAAGGACCTCGCGCACGCCCTTATGGTTGGGGGCGGAGATGACGCCGTCCTGCTCCATGCGCTCGATCAGGCTGGCGGCGCGGTTGTAGCCGATTTGCAGCCGCCGCTGGATATAGGAGGTGGAGGCTTTCTTGTCCCGCGCCACCACGGCGAGCGCCTTGTCGTAGAGGTCGTCGCCGGACTCGCCATTGCCGCCCATCATGCCGGCATAGGGATCGTCGCCGCCCTCGTCCGGCTCTTCGGTCACGGCGTCCAGATATTCCGGCGTGCCCTGGGTCTTGAGGAATTTCACCACATCCTCGACCTCGTGATCGGAGACGAAGGGGCCGTGCACGCGGCGGATGCGCCCGCCCGCCGCCATATAGAGCATGTCGCCCTGGCCCAGCAGCTGTTCGGCGCCCTGTTCGCCCAGAATGGTGCGGCTGTCGATCTTGGAGGTGACCTGGAACGAGATGCGGGTCGGGAAATTCGCCTTGATGGTGCCAGTGATCACATCCACCGAGGGGCGCTGGGTCGCGGCGATCAAGTGAATGCCGGCGGCGCGCGCCATCTGCGCCAGGCGCTGCACCGCGCCTTCGATCTCCTTGCCCGAGATCATCATCAGGTCGGCGACTTCGTCCACCACAACCACGATGAAGGGCATGTGGTCGAGTTCCAGCATCTCGTCCTCATAGATCGGCTTGCCGGTCTCGCGGTCGAAGCCGGTCTGCACCGTGCGCTTGAGAGTCTCGCCTTTTTCCTTGGCCTTGCGGACGCGGTCGTTGAAGGCTTCCACGCCGCGCACGCCCAGCTTGGACATCTTGCGGTAGCGGTCTTCCATCTCGCGCACCGCCCATTTCAGCGCCACCACCGCCTTGCGCGGATCGGTGACGACAGGCGCCAGCAGGTGGGGAATGCCGTCATAAACCGACAATTCCAGCATCTTGGGATCGATCATGATCAGGCGGCATTGCTCCGGCGCCATGCGATAGAGCAGGGACAGGATCATGGTGTTGAGGCCGACCGACTTGCCCGAGCCGGTGGTGCCCGCCACCAGCAAGTGGGGCATCTTGGCCAGATCCGCCATCACCGGCTCGCCGCCGATGGTTTTTCCCAAGGCCAGGGTGAGTGGCGCGCGCGCCTTCTCGTAATCGCCGGAGGAGAGCAGCTCGCGCAGGAACACGGTCTCGCGGATGTGATTGGGAAGCTCGATGCCGATCACGTTGCGGCCCGAGATCACCGCCACGCGCGCCGACACCGCCGACATGGAGCGGGCGACATCGTCGGCCAGGGAAATCACGCGCGAGGATTTGACGCCCGCCGCGGGTTCGAACTCATAGAGTGTGACGACGGGGCCCGGGCGCACGGCGGTGATGCGGCCCTTGACGCCGAAATCCACCAGCACCGCTTCCAGCATGCGGGCATTTTCTTCCAGCGCCTCGTCGGAAAGGCCGTGATTGTCGGCGACCGGCGTGGGCTCGGCGAGAAGACCCAGCGCGGGCAGCTGATATTCGCCGCTGGCGAGGTTGAGGGCGGGCTGCTTGGAACGCTTGGGGTTGGCCGGGGCACGGCGGGCTTCGTCGCGCTTGACGCGGCTTTCGCGCCGCTCCGCCAGCTTGGCGGCGGCGATGGGCTCGGGCCTCACATCCAGGTGATAGCCGTCGCCGCTGTCGTCGTCTTCGTCCTCGCTATGCTCTTCGTCCTCTTCGTGATCGTAATTCTCGTCTTCGTCCCGGTCCTCGTTGCTGGCGCGGCCGGCCGTCTTGAGTTTCGGCAGTTTCACTTTCGAGGCCTTGCCGCCCAGCCACCACAGGGCGGCGGCGGTGTTGGCGCTGCCGCGCAGGAAGGCGCTGAAGCGGATGCCGGTGGCGAGAAAGGCAAGCGGCAGGCCGGCCAGCAGCAGAAAGAGCGGCAGGACCGTGCCGATCCAGGGATGGCCATAAACCTGGCCGGCATGGGCGGAAAGGCCCGCGGCGGCGAGGCCGATCATGCCGCCCGATCCGGCGGGCAGGCTTTGCGGCGCCGGAAAGATCCCGAAGCCGGCGGCGACGATCAAGGTGCCGAGCGGCCAGGCCAGAAGCCGCCACATCGCGTGGCGCAAAGCTTTGCCCGACAGCGCGCGCCATCCCCAGCAAGCGGGCGGGGCGAGAAACGCCACGGCGGCGAAGCCGAATGTCTGCAGCAGCAGATCCGACCCCACCGCGCCCAAGGGGCCTAGCAGGTTGGATACGGGGCGGCCATTGGCATTGTTCAGGCTGGCATCGTCGGCGTGATGGGTGATCAGCGCCAGCAGGGCGGCACAGGCGCAAGCGAAAAGAAGAAGGCCCGCCCCGCGCAGCGCCGCCGTGCGCGCCAGCCGCGCCATCGCGGCGCGCGCTTCCGCCAGCGCGTCGCTCATGGCGCCGCCCTTGACGCGAGGATGATAAACGCCGCCGTGACTCATGTTCTTTTTTGACCCCCAACTGTCTGCTCGGCTGCAAAGCAGCCTCGTATATCTCCCCCCTGGCCTTCGCAGGCTCGAGAGCCTGCTACGGCCACCTCCCCCGCCAGCGCATGCGCGGGGCGAGGAGGGGCACGGCCTAGTTCGACTGCCCTTGGGCATCATGGTTGCCCAAGAAATTATTCACCCTTTCGAGTGCGGTCATAATGGTTGACAAATCGCTAACGAGTGCGATCCGGACATAGGAAAATCCAGGGTTTGACTGGGTTTTTCCCGCCTCAATTTCCCGCCCCATATAGGCGCCGGGCAGGACCTTGACCCCCTCCTCCCGCCACAGGCCAAGGGCGGTTTCCTCCCCGTTGGGGGTGGGGAGCCAGAGGAAGAAGCCGCCCGCCGGCGCGCGGACGCGATTGCCCAGAACGCGCTCGGCCAGCGCCATCTTCTGCGCATAAGCGGCGCGGTTGGCGGCGACATGGGCCTCGTCGCGCCAGGCGGCGGCCGAAGCGGCCTGGATCGGCCCGGGCATCTGCGGCCCCGCCACGTTGCGAAAGGCGCGGGCGCGCGCGATCAGGTCGGGATCGCCCGCCACCATCCCGGAGCGCAGGCCCGGAAGACCCGAGCGCTTGGACAGCGAATGGAAGGTGAGAAGGCGACGAAAATCGCCATGCTGCTTGAAGCGGGCGGTGAGGGCCGAGACCGGCGGCGCGCCAAAATAAATGTCGGCATAGCATTCGTCCGCCAGCACGATGAAATCGTGGCGGTCCGCCAGGTCGAACAGTTTTTCCCAATAACATTCGTCCGCCGTGGCGCCTTCGGGATTGGACGGCGAACAGATGTAAACCGCCGCCAGCCTTCGCAGCGCGTCTTCGGGAAGGCCCGCATAATCGGGCAGAAAACCGCTCCGCGCGGTGGCGGGCACATAAAGGGGTTCCGCGCCGGTGCCCAGCGCGGCGGCGGCATAGACTTGATAGAAGGGATTGGGCATGCCCACCATCGGCTTGGTACCCGCCTTCGTCCTGGGCAAAAGCGGGAACAGCGTGCTGAACAGGCCTTCGCGCGTACCGTTCAAAGGCAGCACATGGCTGTCGGGGCGGATCGCCTCTCCCAGTTCGAAGCGCCGGTTGAGCCAGCCCGCGGCCGCCTCGCGCCAGTCTTCCGTGCCGATGATGGCGGGATAATTTCCAAAGCGCGCCGCTTCTTTCCGAAGCGCCTCGGCGATGAAATCCGGCACGGTTCCGCTGGGATCGCCGATGGACAGATTGATCGGCGGCTTGCCCGGTTTTTCGTCTCCCAGAAGCGTGGCCAGGCGCGCGAAAGGCCCCGGCGGCAGATCGGTCATCAAGGTATCGGTCAAAGACGGGCCCGGCGCGAAGCAATGCGGACGCAGGATAATGCCTTGGGTATGCGCAAGCTACTGAAAGAACGAAATAATTTTTCGTGAGCGCACCGTCTTCCCCCTTTCGGTTTTCCGGCCTAAGCCTTTTCCATGAAACAGAGCGATGTTGTCATCAGCGGCGGCGGCATGGTGGGCCTCACCCTGGCGCTGGCTTTGGCGCGGGGCGGTCTCAAGGTCGTTGCGGTGGATGCCCTTGCGCCAGAGCAGACCGTCACGGCGGATTTCGACGGTCGCGTTTCCGCGCTCGCTTATGCGGTGGTGCGGATGATGCAGGCGCTGGAGCTGTGGCCGCGCCTGGAAGCGAACGCGCAGCCGATCCGCGAAATCCTGGTCAGCGACGGCGCCATCGGGCGCGCGGCTTCGCCTTTCTCCCTGCATTTCGATGCCGAGGAAGTCGGCGCCGAAAGCCTGGGCCATATCGTGGAGAACCGCCACATCCGCGCCGCTCTGCACGCCGCGGCCGCGCAGGAGACGAACCTCACCCTGATCGCGCCGGCCACAGTTGCCGCGCTGCGGGTCGAACCGGCGGGCGTGATC
Organism: Alphaproteobacteria bacterium; assembly: GCA_017307315.1. Classification (GTDB taxonomy): domain Bacteria; phylum Pseudomonadota; class Alphaproteobacteria; order Micropepsales; family Micropepsaceae; genus Rhizomicrobium. Next base: position 5,372 of record JAFKFF010000070.1, on the reverse strand, counting down.
GCGCGCCTCTCCGACGGCAGGGAAATCAAAGCAACACTGGCGGTGGCGGCGGACGGGCGGGACTCGCGTCTGCGCGGGCAAATGGGGATCGGCGTGATCGGCTGGTCCTATCCGCAGACCGGCATCGTCGCCACCGTGCATCATGCCAGGCCGCACAAGGGCGTGGCGTACGAGCATTTCCTGCCCTCCGGCCCCTTCGCCATCCTGCCGATGACCGGCGATCGCTCTTCGCTGGTCTGGACCGAAGCCGCGAGCAAGGCGCCCGCGATGCTGGCGCTGGACGATGCGGATTTCGATGCCGAGGTGGCGGCGCGGTTCGGCGCACATCTGGGCGAAAACGAAGTGGTGGGATCGCGCTGGTCCTATCCGCTCAAATTCCATCTGGCGCGCGACTATGTTCGGCCCCGCTTCGCCCTGGCGGGCGATTGCGCCCATGGCATTCACCCCATCGCGGGCCAGGGCCTCAATCTCGGGCTGAAGGATGTGGCGGCGCTGGCGGAAACCCTGCTGGATGCGGCGCGGTTGGGCCAGGATATCGGCGCACTCGATGTGCTGAAGCGTTATGAGCGCTGGCGGCGCTTCGATTCCTTTACGCTGGCCGCGTCCACCGATGCGCTGAACCGGCTTTTCTCCAACGACATCGCGCCGCTCCGGCATCTGCGCGATCTGGGCCTGGGCCTCGCCGATGCGTTCGGGCCGGCGCGGCGCTTCTTCATGCGCCATGCCGGCGGCGATATCGGCAAGTTACCCCGGCTCATGAAAGGCGAACCAGCCTAAATCATCGAGGCCGGCCGTGCCCTTCCTCCCCCGCGCATGCGCAGCATGCTGGCGGGGGAGGTGTCTCTGAGCGCTTGCGCGAAAGAGACGGAGGGGGTCAACGACGACTCCGCCAACGTTGCGCGGCGCGTTCGCGCGCCGACAAGGGGCTGCGCGTTTCGCGCCCGGCCAGCGCCTGGGGCAGTTCGGCATAAAAGCGCCGCGCGATCACGCCGATGCGGTTGGCGCGCGCTTCTTCGGCCTCGTCGCGGCTGGCAAAGACTTGTGCTTCGAAAAGATATTGCGTGACGCTGCCGGCCTTGATCTCCGTCACAGGCTCGACCTGCTCTTCCGCCGTTTCAAGGGCATGGCGGATATGGGCCGTGGGGTCCGACTTATCCTGTTCCTGGCGGCGGATGCGCGCGACATTCTCCGCATCGAATCGCTTCAAGACGGGCAGGCCGAAGCGATAGGCCAGGATGCAGGCGAGAATGAAGGCGCAGGCCCAATAAACATTCTCCAGCATGGAAGTCCTTTCAACCTACCTGCCTACCGTCTCCGTCGCGCAAATGCGCTGCCCGCGGCCTCACGGGGAAGAAATTCCATGTCCGCGACTTAGGTAGTCGTCGCTTTGCATTTCGGCAAGGCGCGAGGCGGTGCGGCGGAACGCTTCGGCGCCATCGCCTTCGGGATAGAGACGATCGGGCGGGCTTTGCGCCGAGCAGATCAGCTTCACGCCCTGATCGTACAGCGTGTCGATCAGCAGCACGAAGCGCCGTGCCGCGTCCCGGCTCCTGGGATCGAGCATGGGGATGTGATCGACCAGAACGGTGTGGAATTGCCGCGCGATCTCCAGATAGTCCGCCGCCGCCAGCGGTTTCTCGCACAGATCGGCGAAGGAGAAGCGCGCCACGCCCCGCGCGGCCTGCGGCACCAGCAGGGTGCGCCCGAACACGGTCAGCCGCATCGGATTGCCGCGCGCGCAGTCGGTCAGCCGGCGCCATGCCGCGTCCATCGCCGCGTCGGCCTCTTTCGACAAGGGCGAAAGATAGACCGGATGGCCGGAAAGCCGGTGCAGCCGGTAATCGGTCGCGCCCTTCAACTCCAGCACGTCCATGCGCGCCTCGATCAGGGCGATGAAAGGCAGGAACAGCTGCCGGTTGAGGCCGCCCTCATAAAGGTGCGACGGCGCGACATTGCTGGTGGCCACGATCACGGTGCCGGCATTCAGCAAATGCTCGAACAATCGCCCCAGGATCATGGCGTCGGCCACGTCGGTGACCTGGAATTCGTCGAAGCATAGCAGGCGCGCTTCCTGCGCCAGCGCCCGCGCCACGGACGGGATGGGATCGGCGGCGTCGCTCCTGCCGCGCTCCACATGCAGGCGGGCATGCACCTCGGTCATGAAGGCGTTGAAATGCACCCGGCGCTTGGGCTCCGCCGTCACCTCCTCGAAAAAAAGGTCCATCAGCATGGATTTGCCGCGCCCGACATCGCCCCAGATGTAAAGGCCGCGCGGCAAGGATGGCTTGCGGAACAGCGCGGAAAACCATCCCGGACGGTAGCGCGTGAGCGCGCGGGCCAGGGCGTGAAGCTTTTCCGCCGCCTTCTGCTGGGCGGCGTCTGGCCTGAGCGCGCCGTCCGTCAGCGCGCGCCGGTACCGCGCCATCAACAAGTCGTCGACCCATGCACGGACTTTCTTCCCCCGTGGCCGAAGGCCTGACGGGGGAAGATGTCTTTGAGCGCTTGCGCGAAAAAGACAGATGGGGGCAATAAGGCCTTCACGCCCCTTCCACCACCAGGATTTCGCCCATGCTGGCCTTGCGGCGGAATTCCGCCGCCGCCTGATATTCCGGCGAACGGTAGCAGGCGAGCGCGATATCGTAGCTTTCGAATTCGACCACCACATTGCGGGCGCGGCCCGGTCCTTCCACCGCCTCGCAGCGTCCGCCGCGCACCAGGAATTTCGCGCCATATTTCTGATAGGCGGGCGTCGCGGCGGCGACATAGGCCTTGTAGCTTTCCGCATCCGCCACATCGATGCGGGCGATCCAATAGCCCTTCGCCATCACGCGGCCCGCAGAAGCTTGCGGTTGACCAGGCATTCGGCGATCTGCACCGCGTTCAAGGCCGCGCCCTTGCGCAGATTGTCCGACACGATCCAGAGCGACAGACCGTTCTCGACCGTGGGGTCCTTGCGGACGCGGCTGACATAGGTGGCGTCTTCGCCCGCGCACTCGATCGGCGTGGCATAGCCGCCATCCTCGCGCTTGTCGACGACCAGCACGCCGGGCGCCTCGCGCAGGACCGCGCGCGCCTTCTCGGCGGTGATCGGCTTCTCGAATTCCAGGGTCACCGCTTCGCTGTGGCTGACGAAGACCGGCACGCGCACGCAAGTGGCCGTGACCTGGATGTCGGGGTCCAGGATCTTCTGGGTCTCCACCATCATTTTCCATTCTTCCTTGGTGTAACCGGAATCCAGGAAGACATCGATGTGAGGGATCACGTTGAAGGCGATCTGCTTGGGGAATTTCTCCACCTCGACGGGATCGGCCACGAACACGGCGCGGGTCTGGCGGAACAGCTCGTCCATCGCTTCCTTGCCCGCGCCGGACACCGATTGATAGGTGGAGATCACCGCCCGCTTGATGGTGGCCAGATCGTGCAGCGGCTTCAGCGCCACCACCAGCTGCGCGGTGGAGCAGTTGGGATTGGCGATGATGCCTTTGGGAATTTCGTTCAAGGCGTCGGCATTGACCTCGGGCACCACCAACGGCACCTGCCTGTCCATCCGCCAGGCGCTGGAATTGTCGATCACCAGCGCGCCTTGCGCGGCGATCTTGGGCGACCATTCCTTGGAAATCGCGCCGCCCGCCGACATCAGGCAGATATCGGTGCCCTTGAAATCGAAATAGTCGAGCGCCTTGACCTTGAGGACGCCGTCACCGAAGGAAACCTCGGTGCCGACCGAACGGGTCGAAGCCAGAGCGACCACTTCGCTGACCGGAAACTGGCGCTCCGCCAGGACCGAAAGCATCTCCCGGCCGACATTGCCGGTCGCGCCGACCACTGCGATCTTGTAGGCCATCTCCCGTCCCTTTCCTGCACGCGGGAACTGCGCGCGAAGGGAGCAATACTAAAAAGGGATGGGGGTTGAAAGGGCGGCGGTTATTCGCCGGGATGCCATTTCAGCCGCAGCATGGCGCCATCGCCGCCCAGCCCGCCGCTGAAGGACGGCACATAGCCGGATGAGGATTTCGGCTGGGTCGAGAAGACATCCATCCGGCCATCTTTGACGCCCAGCGCCCGGGCCACGTCGTCCACGTAATTCCGCGCATAGGGCGGCGGCGCCGGATCGTCGTAAACCGGCCTGGGGGCGCCGGGATACTGGTATTGCGGCATGGAAGAAAGATGGCTTTGGTTGGGAACTCGCGGCACGGCCTGGGCGGAGGTTCCCGTCAGAACGAGAAAACCGAGGAGCAGGATCGTTCTTCGCATTGCCGCAGACCGGCAGGATTACGAAAAGGAAACGCCGGCGGCGCGCGCGCGTTGCATGGCGTTTTGTCGTTCGGGTAAGGATCTTCTGGAAAGATCGGTGGCCAGACCATAGGATCCCGCGGCTGGACGGGCGGTAAGAGGCGGAAAGCGAACGATGAAAAGGACATTCCGGGCAGGCGCCTGCGCCACCCTTCTGTGCTTTGCGACCAGCACCCTGGCCGAGGCCCGGGGCGCGGCTTGCGCCACCCAGGCGGAGATCTCGGCCATTCAGGTATCGGCGGTGCATCAGGAGCTCACCGATGCCGCCCTCGCCTGCGGGCCGCGCGAGGTGGAGCTTTTCAATCGCTTCCAGACCGTCTTCAGCAAGGAATTGCGCCGGTCGGACGCCCAGATGCTGTCCATGTTCAAACGCCTCTATGGCACGTCCAAGGGCAACGCCGCTTACGATTCCTATAAGACGCGCGCCATTGCGCATGCCGAACAGCGCCGTACCGTGCCCGGCGCGGCCGAGAATTTCTGCAAGACCGCCCAGGTGGTGTTCGCCGCGGCGCTGGCGCCCGACAAGCCGGTGCTGGAGGATTTCGTCGCCGGCGTTCCGGTTTATGAGAACAATCCCGTCGACGCCTGCGAGGTGAAGGTTACCGTCGCGTTGCAGGGCGTTGCCGCCGGGCCGTCCATTGTTCCAAAGGCCCGTCCGGCCCAGGCCGGCGATCCGCCCAATCCCAATTTGTTTCCGTGAAAAAAAGGCGGCCGCAAGGGCCGCCTTTTTTGTTTCGGATCTCGGCATGTTTCGTCATGCCGGCGTCTTGGTCTTCCATCCGCCCGCGCTTCGCCCGGTGCGGGGCAAGGTTTTCCAATTCACTCCGCTATAAGAGAAGCTAGACCGGCGCCACTTTAAAGGCGCGCGGCCCCCAAACGAAAAGGGCCGGTCTTTCGACCGGCCCTTTCGCTTCAGATAGAGGCTTTATCAGCCACCGAGGTCGATGACCGCCAGCGCGTAGGCGTGAGCCGGAGCGCCACTTTAAAGGCGCGCGGCCCCCAAACGAAAAGGGCCGGTCTTTCGACCGGCCCTTTCGCTTCAGATAGAGGCTTTATCAGCCACCGAGGTCGATGACCGC
>JAFKFF010000467.1 GCA_017307315.1 Alphaproteobacteria bacterium | reverse complement strand
CGCGGTTGTCCCAGCGGCTGCCGCAGCCATTGCAATTGGCGTTGCCGGTGCCGATTTCATCGCCCCACCAGCGCGCGGTGTTGGTGGCGGCGCGGGCGGCATATTCCCACTCCGCTTCGCTGGGCAGACGATAGGGCCCGGCGCGGGCGGCCAGGGTGGGATGCGCCGCTTTCACCTGGGCGTTGAGCCAGGCGACATAGGCCAGCGCATCCTTGCGATCCAGACACACCGCCGGCCAGTCCGGTGGCTCGTTCTGGGAAGGCGGATAGGCGAGCCCTCGTCCCGGCGATTGCCAGCCCAGGCCCAGGGTCTTGTTGCAAGGCTCCGGCTGATAACCGGTCGCCATCAGGAAGGCCAAAAATTGCCGGCTGGTAACGTCATACTTGCCCAGCGCGAAAGCCCGGACCTGCACGACATGCTGCGGCCCCTCGGAATCGAAGCGTCCCGGCTCGGAGGCGGGGCTGCCCATCAGGAATTTGCCCGCCGGGATCGCCACCATCGGCGGGCAGCCAATGCATTCGGCGACTTCGCGGGTGGTGTCGCCGGAAGGGCCGTCATCGGCAAGGGTGGGAAGCGCGAGCGCCAGCAGCGAAAGGGCGAGGATCAGTCCAAGGATGCGCATGGGCGTTTTGCGTCCGACGATGTTCTGCCGTTCCCCCGCCCAAGCGTATAGTGTGCCTCAGCCCGTCTGGCCAGCATGCCCCGAAACGCTTTCGCGGAAGACCGTCATGCCCGATGCCCGCCTGCCCGTCCTGGCCGAACTGGAAAAGAAGGTTCTTTGGTTGGCCAGTTGGACCATCCACAATGCCAACCACCTGCGCGACAATGACGACGGGCTGAAAGTCGGCGGCCATCAGGCGTCTTCGGCTTCGCTGGCCACCATTTTGACGGCGCTCTATTTCGCCGTGCTGAAACCGGCAGATCGCGTCGCGGTCAAGCCGCACGCCGGCCCCGCCTTCCATGCCATCCAATATCTTCTGGGCCGGCAGAGCCGGGAGAAGCTGATCAATTTCCGCGGCTACAAGGGCGCCCAGTCCTATCCCTCTCGCACCAAGGATGGCGAAATGGTGGATTTCTCCACCGGCTCGGTGGGCCTTGGGGTGGCACAGACGCTTTTCGCCAGCCTGGTGCAGGACTATGTGCGCGCCCATGGCTGGGGCAAGGGCCGCGATGCGCAATTCTATGACGCCT
>JAFKFF010000069.1 GCA_017307315.1 Alphaproteobacteria bacterium | reverse complement strand
GCCTCGGCACCGCCATGACCGGCGACGGCGTAAATGACGCGCCCGCCCTCGCGCAAGCTGATATCGGCATCGCCGTCGGCGCCGGCACAGATGTCGCAATCGAAGCGGCGGATATTATCCTGGTCAAAAGCAACCCCAATGACGTGGCTGCCATCATTGGTCTCGCGCGCGCGACATACCGCAAGATGGTCCAGAACTTGGTGTGGGCCACAGGTTACAATGTGATCGCGATACCGGCAGCCGCGGGAGCGCTCGCTTATTGGGGCATCGTGCTGGGTCCGGCGGTTGGCGCAGTTCTGATGTCAGCAAGTACGGTGATTTGCGCCGTAAATGCGAGGTTGCTGCGCCTCAAACAAGCGTGAGGGGTTGATCCGGATCAAGGCATGCCTGCCGTCCAGGTTTATCATTACCTGACTAATGGAGGTATCCATGCTGGATTTTGGTCAGGGCTGGCGCCAATTCGTCAAATGGGTGATGGGTGCGGTTATGGTTTTCGCCATAGCGCTCTTGCTGAGCCAGCATCTCCAACATGCAGTGGGAATCCTCCCCTTTGTCCTACTCTTGGCCTGTCCCCTGATGCATCTGTTCGGACATGGTCACCACCACCGTCACGATGCGGAACCCCCAGCAAAGGCTCAACCGGCGGAGCCCAGGGAGACGCTGAGTCATGGTTGAAGGGACCAAATTATTCGACGCACCACTCATAGCCAATGGAGATGAGCCATGATGGACGGTTGGATTATGTGGAATTACGGTTGGGATCACTGGATGGCTTTTGCAGTGATCGCCGCAATCCTTCTTTATCCGATCGGCAGAATTCTTGGGCGGATGGGTTTGTCACCGTTCTGGTCGATTGTGATGTTCATTCCGGTTCTGAATCTTATTGCTCTCTGGGTGATCGCCTTTGCTGATTGGCCGAGTTACGAAAGCCCCGCAACGCACTAACCGCCTTGTTGATGCAGATCAATGAAGTGGATCGGCGAGCTGAGAAAATACAGTTGTTGATCCAAGTCACTCACCATTCGATCCATTGAAGGAGTTCGAAAGATGGCTAGACAACAACCGCTATCGTATCTACCTGCGATGTTCGGGGCGTGCATGCTGTTTCAGACACTATATGTGCTTTGCCTGGTCGCGTGGTTGGCTGTGCCTAACTTCGGGAGCCACGCTGTCCTTGCGACAGTTTTCCCAGGATTTGAGTTTCTAACCTTTGTGAGCTTCATCTATGGCCTCATCATGAGCATGCTTTACGGTTGGCTCGTCGCAGGGACATTTGTCTTCTTTTACAATCTCTGGCCCAGACTCGCGTCCACCATCTTTGGCGATAAATTCGTTACGCAGTGAGAATCATTCCCGCCAAGTAGTCCTCGGCCGGCGCACTTGGGTCTGGCGAAATATCCAACTCACCCCGTTCAAGTCAAAAGAGTCTCAACACTATGGGTAGCTCTGATGATGGTCGCGATTAGCGCCGCACCCGACAACTATAGGGCCAACCATGGCCCAGAACGTGGTGTACCAACGGCCATTGCCTAATGGGTGGCGATCTAGGCTTCCTCAATGCGTTGGCGAATTTCTATCCCAAATGCCCCGGTCCCGCGAAGAGCGCGCTAACCGCTTACGAGACGCGTGTAATTGACGGAACGATCCAAATCCGACTTGAGGCAAATAGCACCTAAACGGGGTCGAACCCCAGCTGTGCAATTGCGCGAATTGGAATTTCTTCGCCGCCACGGGCTCAGTAGGGCGGCAGCTTTCGAAGTCTCTGGGCCTCCGCTGCCTCCATCCACCAGATCAGGTCGTCGGCGAATCTGGGAAAGATCTTCTCCAGATACGCGCCGGATACACCTGTAGGAGAACCCACATCGTCGAGCGCTTCGACTATCGGACCAATTGTGATCGAGCTTGATATGACGACCATGCCCATTTCCGAGAGGATGCCATGCCAGCTGTAGTTGGCGCGGGCGCCTGCCGCACGCTGAGCCGAATAGCTCATGATGGCGGCGGGTCGCCAGAACCATTCCTCTAGAAAATGATCGGTGAGATTTTTCAGGCCTGGCTGAACGCCCCAGTTATACTCGCCGCAGATGAAAACGAAGCCGTGAGCGGCTTTGATTTTTGCGGCCAGGCGCTCCATCGCCTCGGGCGCCGTACCTGGCGGATACTCCTTGTACATGCGATCCAGCATCGGCAGGTTCACGACCCGAGCGTCTATGAACTCCACGTTCAAGCCCCGTTGCTCTAACCGTGGGATCGCGAACCGGGCCAGGCGTATCCCGTATCGGGGCTTCCGATAGGAGCCATAAAAAACCAAAACATTCTTGGTCATGAAGGCCCCCGGGGCGCCGCTCGGACAGGGCAATGTCGCGCATCCGCCTAGGTCATTCCAGCCACCATTTCGCTCCGCTAAATTCCCTGTTATGGCCGGAAGGATACCCTGTTACCCGCGCTGAATTTCCCTGTTATCGGAAGCACTGCTTGTCGCCGAATCCAGCGAGAAAGTCCCGATTTTTCGGGTCTTTTCCCGACTCTGGCTTCAATTTTTCGGGACTTTCCCGGAATTTTCCCTGTTATTGGCGGAAATGGCGATGAGACCGGTTCGCTAGAACTGGCACCACCACCAGCCGTTTCGTTCGAACCGCATTTTTCGCGGCGAGGCGGATAAAGTGCCTCTTATTGGGCCAATTTCAGCGGATATTGGAGGTTTGGCAGTCTCTGGTTCTCTACCACACCGACGATTTCAGGCATTGTCGGCCGATTGTCTCAGGCCAACCGAAAACTTTTCCAGGTGCTGGCGGTGGAATTAGGCGGAGACGGGTTCGATACTGCGCTGAGACCGGTTTGAGATCCCGAGTATTTTGCGCTGCTTGGCCCAGCTTGGCGGCAAATCGGCCAGGCGAGTGATACCGATACCTCGAGGCAGTCGGCCGGCGATCAGGGCCTCTATGATGTCGGGTGCCACGAAGGCCAGTGAGATCAGCATGTGGATCGACCGCTTGCTCCGCTGCTCCCGGGCGGCCAACGCTTCGGTATCCTGGGCCTGACCTGAGACCAGTTCGCTGAGCCACTGGCGTCCCAGGGCGACTGCCTTCACGATACTGACGCGAACCTCCGAGCGGACGGGGCGCCCATCCTTCGCCGGATCCGTATGCGGAAGCAGGATTTCTCGCTTGGGCCGCTTGGATTTGAGAGTCCAGGGAACCTCGAGCTGGACCTTCCCAAGCCTGGCAGCGATCTCGCCGGTCAATTTCACAACAATCTGCGGCCTCTCCACGATAACCCGAGCGACGCAGAGATCGATGAGTCGGCGCTCCTGGTCTTGCTCCGACAGAGGTTCAGCGGATGGTGGGATTAGGTCCAGAGCTTTGAGGGCCTTGATGAGCCGTTCTTCGATCTCCGCCGCGGGAATCCGGTGAAGGGTGCCGGCCTCTGACTTCCGTCCTTCAATGAGAAGTCGGCAGATGTAATAACGGTATCGAACGCCCTTCTTGGTGGAATAGGTCGGCGACATCCGGTTGCCGCGATCATCGAAGAGCTTGCCGACCAATAGGGTCCGGTTTGCTGACCGTTGGACGTGGCAGACTTGGGCATTCGCCGTCAACTGGACCTGAACGGCATCAAAGAGATCTTGTGACAACAAGGCTTCATGCTCGCCGGGATAGCTTTTGTCGTGGTGGTTGATCTCGCCCACATAGGTGCGGTTTTTGAGCAGGTGACTGAGCGGTCCTTTTGTGAAGGGGACACCGCCCACAGCCTTGCCGGACGACAGGATCCGGGGCCGGGTGACTACCCCTTTGTCATAGAGCTCTGTCAGAAGAGGCAGCATTGACCCCAGCTCCAGATACCGCTGGAAGATCATGCGGACCGTTTCCGCCTCTGCTGGATCAATGAGCAGCTTGCGATTCTCAACCCGGTAGCCGAGTGGCACCGTGCCGCCCATCCAGATCCCCTTCTTTTTGGAGGCCGCGATCTTATCCCGGATGCGCTCCGCCGTGACCTCGCGCTCGAACTGAGCAAAGGAGAGAAGGACATTCAGGGTCAACCGCCCCATGCTGGTGGTCGTATTGAACGCCTGGGTCACGGACACAAAGGAGGTGCCGTACTGGTCGAACAGCTCCACAAGTTTGGCAAAGTCAGCCAGCGACCGGGTCAGGCGGTCGACCTTATAGACAAGGATGATGTCGATCAGGCCAGCACGGACATCGGTCAGCAATTGCTGGAGAGCTGGCCGCTCCAGTGTCCCGCCTGAGAACCCGCCATCGTCATAGGCGGTTCGGATCAAATGCCAGCCCTCATGGGCCTGGCTCTTGATGTAAGCTTCGGACGCCTCCCGCTGGGCGTCCAGGGAGTTGAAATCCTGCTCCAGCCCGGAATCGGTGGAGACCCGGGTGTAGATGGCACATCTGAGCTTCTTGGCGGGGCCAGGCTTCATGACCGTTCCCCATCCATGGGTAGGCCGAAGAACCTTCGCCCATTCCAGTTGGTGCCAGTGATGGCCTTGGCCACGGCGCTGAGGCTGGTGTAGGTGCGGTCTCCCCACAGGAAGCCTTCCGGGGTGACAGTTACCCTGTGCTGCACGCCATCGTGCTCCCGCACCAGTAATGTGCCGATCTTGAAACCTTTCTTATCGGCGCCAGGATTTGAAATCTCCGCCCCAGGATCCTGACCAACTGTCTTCCCTACAGTGTCGAGGTATCGTTTTCGATCTCTACCAAGATCACCATGAAGGTCGGCTTGCAGGCGATACGCGATCATGTAGACGAGCAGGTGGCGCGGCAGGTTCGTCGGTGTTGTCTTCGCGAATGTCGTGCGCCATCGCAGCCGAAGATCTTCCAGGCTTAGCTGTTTAAGTTCAGTTATAGCGACTTCGACATCAGATTGAGGTTCTACCATCGGTCAATTGCCGTCGATGGAGTAGAGCCGCTCGCCGGACTGGGAGATCTTGCTCAAAACGGTCAGGCCAAGGCGGCGCTTGACCGTCCCTGCCAGGAACCCGCGAACGCTGTGGGCTTGCCAGCCAGAAGCATGTTGCAGCTGCGCCATCGAGGCGCCCTTGTTGCTGCGCAACAGCTTCAGCAGCGTGCTAGTCTTGGATGTTTTCGGCTTCGGCTTGTTGGATTTGACCGACATTGGCTCTCTCCTGTGACGGGAGCCAGCCAGTCTGGCCCCTCACTGGAGAAAGCCCGGTACCGGAAACCGGGCTGCTATCCTTGACCGCGATGGCCGGGCGAGCACCTCGATCCATGCTTCCTTTGCAGCGAAAGTCCAGCAAAACATATCGAAAAGTCGCGGCTTGGCGATAAGAAATCGCCGGACGCTTATATCGATGGCAGATCATTAGCCAATGGAAGAGCAATCGTTTGCGGCCCCAAGCCGAAGAAGAAGCTAAGGCGAGGGCGGGCAGGCCCAGGAGGCGGCTGCCCGGCAGTGACATTGTTCTATCAGGCGCCCAAGTAATTCAGCGCCTTTCCTTGCGCTTCACGTCCTGGTCGACCAATTCGAAATCCGGCTCGTAATGTAGCACCAGCCCTTCGATGAATTTGCGAGCGTCCTCAATGACCGCTTTGGCTTCCTCGCCATCGCAAAATGCGCCTTGGTGAGCGATGCCATTGCGTGTCTTGTTGACTTTCAGAGCTAACTTCTGGAGCTCCTTGAGGTTCTCCAGTCTCGTCCGTCCCTTCGTGATGGGTAGCAGCAAGCGCTGTATCTTCCCCTGAAGGCCGTTCGCCCAGACCAACAGGCTGTCCACGAATGGTGCCCTAAGCTGGCTCTGCTTGGTGAACTCTTTCCGGATGGCAAAGTTAGCGGCAAGCTCTGCTGCCGTGGGGAAGACCGCGATTAGCGTCCTGGCGGGCCTAGCCGATTGAATCGGTGCGCTTCTGATATTTTGGGTTGCTTCGATACGAAAAAGCGAACGGACCTGCTCCACCACCGCATACTACAGACCCTAATCCAAAGCCGACGCTGGTCGAGCGATGTTTGACGGGCAATCTGATGCGCATGACGACCGACGCCCGCAATGCCGAGAAGACCGGCAGCCATTCGTGTGTGATCTCGGTTTTTCTTCGCAGACAAAATTCGCGCTTTCTAGTGCCCGCCCTTGTCATCATGGCTCATGGTTGCTTCTTCACGTTGAACGCGGACGAATACGATGCGCGACCATGATATCCGCAATGGCATGGCCTTGCTGTTGAAGCATGTTGCGGACAGCGTCATGGATTGGTGCCAATTCGCGAGGGTCCGAAATCGTTAAGATGAGTGCGAAGGGGACACCCGCATCCGGGAAAGGTGCGCCGGCACGCTGCTGGGAGTCGATGCTGAGCCGCCAAGTCGAGCGCTCACCACGGCCCTTCGGCATATTGGCAGAATATTTTTTGATGGGGCTCCATTTAAGGCCTGTTTTCAGCAGATAAGCTTCGGTCTTGTTCATGCCCTGAGGTACGCCGCTGCCGTCTTGTTTGAGCTGGCTAGCCCAAAAAACTTCGCCATCCTCATCGACGGCTTCTTGGGCCAGGTGCGCCTCAAGTTGGACGCGTAGAGCCTCTTCTTTGTGCGCCGCATCAATCGGTGGCGTGTAGGAAAGCGTCAAATCAGCCCGGCCACGGCAGGCGCCATTGTCGTCAACAAGAGCCGCGGGCCAGGCGAATTCGAATTGAAGAACTTGGCGACGTAGAAGCCGGCCCGTGAAGACCAGTGTGATCGCATAGGGATCATCGACTAGAAGATTATCAGCCGTTGTCGGTAACCCAAATCCGACGAAATCGCGCGAGATATGGCGAAGGCTGGGTGCCGACATGATTTTACCGCGCTGGGCGCGGTGAATAGGCAGCGCTATTAGGAGCTCGCGGGGCTGCCCCTGTTCAAGTCGATGATCGAGAGTTGCGATGGTCGCCGCCGCGTTCGGTGCCGCGAAGCTAGTTCCGCAATTTTCGATGGCCTCGCCGTTAGGCGCGAGCGAAGTCAGACCGGTGCGGTTGCCGGTGCTGGCGCCGGATTCCGCGCCACCATAATGGGAAATATCTGGCTTACGGGCGCCGCCGACGCCAGGACCGCGGCGCGTATAAGTGGTGGGAAGGCCGGGTTCGTGACCCTTCACGCCCGGCGGGTTGAGGGCGCCGACGGTCAATCCAAGCAAATGCTCCGACGGCGGCGCGATCTTCTGGTTGCCGCCCGGAAAGCTCGCCAGCATGGTGATGGCGGCGGTGGCATCTTTCGGCCAGGGTTGGCGGCATTCGGCGCGGGGAAGGTTGCCTGCCGAGATGACCAAGATCACATCGTT
>JAFKFF010000466.1 GCA_017307315.1 Alphaproteobacteria bacterium | reverse complement strand
CCCGCGACATCAGCCCGGTGGTCAAATCCCTCACCGCCCTGCCGGTGACGGTGATGGTCTCGCACCTGCATTTCGACCATCTGGGCGGCATCGCGCCGTTCGACCATGTCGCCATGATCGACGTGCCCGAAACCCGGGCCGACATCCATGACGGGCTGTTCACGCCCAGGCGCTATGAATTCTCCGGCATCGCCGACAAGCGGGTGCGGCCTTCCTTCCCCATCGCCGAATGGATCAAGCCGGGGGCGAAGATCGATCTGGGCGGGCGGGTTCTGACGGTGCTGAACACGCCGGGCCACACCCCCAGCTCGGCATCGCTTTACGATCCGGCGGCCGGGCGGCTGTTCACCGGCGACTATATCTATCCCACCACGCTCTATGCCTTCTCGCCGGGCGCCAGCATGTCGGCCTATCACGCCACCGCCCAACGCCTCCTCGCCACCATTCCCGGCGACACCATCCTGTGGACCGCCCATTGCTGCCGCAAGGACGGCGGCATCCTGGCGCCCTGGCTGTCGATGAAGGATTTGCGCGACATGGACAATCAGCTGGTCAAGGTAGAGGCGGGCGAAGTCCCGCACACCGGCTTTTATCCGCGCGTCTATCCCGTCAACGATCAGATGACATTGGCGACAGGCTTTCCCTGGAACAATCCATAGGCGCCACGGGATGCTATAAGCGGGTCATGAAAGCATTTGCCGCCCTGCCGATCGTCCTTCTCGCCTGTACGTCCGCCCCCGCCGGGGCCGCGGACGCCGCCTCGAGCCTTGCCGCAACCCGCGCCTTCCTGGCCCAAAACGCGCACAGGCCGGGCGTGCGGGTGACATCCAGCGGCTTGCAGTACCGCATCTTGCGCAGCGGCTTCGGGCCGCATCCCACCCAGGCCGACACGGTTCAGATCAGCTACAGCACGCGGCTGATCGACGCCAAGCTGATCGATACCGCTTCTCCCGACCTGCCGGCCGTCCTGACCGTCAACAATGTCCTGCGCGGGCTGGGCGAAGCGCTGCAGCTGATGCAGGCGGGCGATCATTGGGAGCTGGTGATCCCGCCGGAGCTGGCCTTCGGCGGCAAGGGAACGCCGGACGGCACCGTGCCGCCCAACCAGGCGCTGGTGTTCGACATCACCTTGATGTCGGTCACGCGCGCGCGGGCCGCGCAATCGCAGGATGCCAGCCCCTTCTCTCTTTACGGCCGCGAG
>JAFKFF010000068.1 GCA_017307315.1 Alphaproteobacteria bacterium | reverse complement strand
TCCATATCTGGGACCGGTTCGCAACGGTGCGTCCGGGCAATCCGATTCGCGGCGGACCGGCCGGCCTTGCGATGTCCGCAAGGCCGGCCCCGGACGTCTTGCAGGGCCTAAGGGAATCCGGCACTTAGACCCCATCGGAAAGGCATAGCATGGCCCGGACTATCAAGATCGCGCCCTCCATCCTATCCGCGGATTTTTCGCGGCTGGGCGCGGAGATCGAGGCCATCGAGAAGGCCGGCGCGGACCTCATCCATGTCGATGTGATGGATGGCCATTTCGTCCCCAACATCACCATCGGCCCGGCGGTGGTGAAGGCGCTTCGGCCGCATGCCAAAAAGCCGTTCGACGTGCATCTGATGATTTCCCCGGTCGATCCCTATCTCGACGCCTTCGCCGATGCGGGCGCCGATGGGCTCACGGTCCATCCCGAAGCAGGCCCGCACATCCACCGCACGCTCCAGCATATCCGCAAGCTGGGCAAAAAGCCCGGCGTTGTTCTCAATCCCGGCACACCGATCGAGGCAATCGACAATCTGATGGATCTGGTCGACCTGGTCCTGATCATGAGTGTCAATCCCGGTTTCGGCGGCCAGAGCTTCATCGAAAGCCAGCTCAAGAAAATCGAGGCCGCGCGCCGGCGCATCGATGCGACCGGACGCCATATCGCCCTGGAAGTGGATGGCGGGATCACGCCCGAAACCGCCAGGCGCGCGATCGCGGCGGGCGCCGACACGCTGGTGGCCGGAACGGCCGTTTTCCAGGGCGGGCCTTCGCGCTATGCCGCCAATATCGCCGCCTTGAGAGAATGACCATGCGCGCGGCGGTTCCCCTGAACCTGCTGCCCGAGATGATCCAGGCCATGGCGTGGCAGGCCTTTGCGCCATGGCGGACCTGGACGCGGGGCAACTGGTTCTATCGCCGGCTGTTGCGCGGGCCCTTGGCCGACCACATCGTTTTTCATCCCCATGACAGCCGTCCCTGGCGGCTGGAAGATGCCGATGCGCTGTTGCGACGGCGATTCCGTTTCGCCGGCGAGACGGTGGAGGTGCCCGAAGGCCTGTCGATTTTCGACCAGGCTTCGCCCTCGCGCGCCTGGGCGGAAGGCCTGCACGGCTTCGTCTGGCTTGGCGCATTGTCGCTCGCGGGCGGGGAGGCGGCGCGGATGCTGGCGACCGATCTCATTTCGCAATGGCTCCAGCGCAACGCGCGTTATTCGGAGCCCGCCTGGTCGGCGCATGTTCTGGGCCGCCGGCTGATCATGCTGTTCTGTCACGGCAAGCTGGCGATCGCCAATTCCGACATGATGTGGCGGTCGAAGCTGTTCGTGAGCCTGCGCGAACAGTCGCGGATGCTGGAACGCATCGCGGCCGAAGCGCCCGAGGGCCTGACGCGGCTGGAAGCCGCGGTCGCGCTTTCGCTGTCCGGCATCTGCATGGATGATTGCCCGCCGCGCCTGATTTCGGGACTGGAGCGGCTGGAAGTCGAGATCGAGCGCCAGATCCTGCCGGATGGCGGTCATGCCGACCGCTCGCCGGAGGATCTGCTCCATGCCTATCATCTTCTCACCCTGGTGATGGACGCAGTGGTGGCGACCGGCCTGGAGCCGCCGCACGCCTTGCGCAATGCCCGCGACCGCATCGCTCCGATGCTGCGCTTCTTTCGCCATGGCGACGGGGCCCTGGCTCTGTTCCAGGGCGGGCGCGAGGGCCATGCGCGCATGCTGGCGAGCCTTCTGGCGCGCGACGACGTGCGTGGCCAGCCCTTCGGGCACGCCCGGCATTCCGGCTATCAACGGCTGAGTGCGGGGCGCACGGTGCTTCAGCTCGATTGCGGCAAGCTGCCGGAAGGCGCGCTCGCAGCCCGCGCCCATGCCGGCTTTCTGGCATTCGAGATGAGCTCCGGCGCGCACCGGCTGGTGGTGAATTGCGGGTCGGCGGGCAAGGACCAGCCCGGCTGGGATCAGGCGCTGCGCGCGACCGCGGCCCATTCCACCTTGACCCTGGGCGACAGGTCCGCCGCCCAGATTCTGCCTGCGGGTTTCGCCCAGGAGCTTCTGGGCCCGCGCATGATCGGTGGCCCGCGCCAGCCTCTGACGCGGCGAAGCGAAACCGCGCAGGGCTGGACGGTGGAGGCCAGCCATGACGCTTACGTTTCCGAGCTGGGCGTCCGGCACGAACGCCGCGTCACGCTGGCGCCCCAGGGCCAGACGGTGACCGGCGCGGACCGACTGGTGCCCGTCACCACTCGCAAGAAAGCCCTCGATTTCGCGCTGCGCTTCCATATCCATCCGGACGTCCGGCTGTCGCGGCTGGAAGGCGGCGGCGTTCTTCTCAAGCTTCCCAACGGCGAAGGCTGGCGGTTTCGCGCCGGGGGCGGCGACGTTCAGATCGAGGAAAGCGCTTATCTGGGCGGCGAGACGGTGCGGCGGACCGAGCAGCTGGTGGTCATGGGGCAGGTGCGCGACGCCCCCGTCGAAACCGCCTGGGTACTGGAGCAGATCGTTGTTTGACGCCCCCATCTGTCTCTTTCGCGCAAGCGCTCAGAGACATCTTCCCCCGCCAGCGGCTCCGCCGCGCAGGGGAAGAAAGTCTGTGTTGTTCATGATTGCGCACTGCAATATCGCCGTGCCAAAATAGCCAAATCACCCGGGGAGCAGGTTATGGTTCAGCTGACATTGCCCAAGAACTCGACCGTCAAAAAGGGCAAGGTCTGGCCTGCCGAGACCGCCGCCAATGGCAAGAAGCCCAAGCGGTCCAAGGAATTCAAGGTCTACCGCTACGACCCCGACAGCGGCGCCAATCCGGTGGTCGATACCTATACCGTCGATCTCGACAGCTGCGGCCCGATGGTTCTGGACGCGCTGATCAAGATCAAGAACGAGATCGACCCCACCCTGGCTTTCCGCCGTTCCTGCCGCGAAGGCGTGTGCGGGTCCTGTGCCATGAACATCCAGGGCGGCAACACGCTGGCCTGCACCAAGGCGATCAGCGATTGCTCGGGCGCGGTCGCGGTCTATCCCTTGCCGCACATGCCCGTGGTCAAGGACCTGGTTCCGGACCTGACCAATTTCTATGCGCAATATTCCTCCATCGAGCCGTTCCTCCAGACCAAGTCGGCGGCGCCGGAAAAAGAGTGGAAGCAGTCGCCGGAGGACCGCGCGAAGCTCGATGGGCTTTACGAGTGCATTCTCTGCGCCTGCTGCTCGACCTCATGCCCCAGCTATTGGTGGAATTCCGAGCGCTATCTGGGGCCGGCGGCGCTGCTGCAATCCTATCGCTGGCTGATCGACAGCCGCGACGAGGAGACCGGCGAGCGGCTGGACGGGCTGGAAGACCCGTTCCGGCTCTATCGCTGCCACACCATCATGAACTGCGCCCAGACCTGCCCGAAGGGATTGAATCCGGCCCAGGCCATCGGCGAAATCAAGCAGATGATGGTGAAGAGAAAAACCTGACGCGCGCTTGAAGGCGCCGGCCGTCAGACGGAGGCGCTGGCGGCTTTTTTCTGCATCACGCGCCAGAGCAGGGCGCCGCCCCAATTGGCCAAAATTCCATGCGGGTTGGCCCCCACCACCTTGGCCACCATCTGCACCAGCTTCTGGATGTGCCGGCGGCGATAGATGGTCATGCTGGTCCGCGCGGAGAGGCGCGAATAGGTCTGCCGGTCATACGGGCGCGTCGCTTCTTCCGAGGCCGGAACATTGGCGCAGTAATAGGCATAAGCCAGCTCGTCATCGTCGGATTCCCGCACCCGTCCGACCGCGACCCAAAGCTTGCGCCAGAACGGCAATTCCGGCTCATCCTGCTCGTGAAGAATGTCGTAGAAGAGCTTGTAATGCCTGTATTCGTCGGCCGAGATGCGGCCGGCGATTTCCTTCAGCACCGGCTCGTCGGTGGCGTCGCGTATGGCCGAATAATAGGACGAGGTGCCGCTCTCGACCACGCAGCGCGCCACCATTTCGCCCCGGCGCGAGCCCCGGACAGAAATGCCTGTTTCCTGGTCGGTGAAATGGGGGGGCGTATAGCCCTTGCGGAAACGGGCAAAGGCCTCCTCAAGCTTGAAGCCGGGATCGGCGGTTTCCGCCCAGCGGCCGAGCGCCCGGCCATGCTGGCTTTCCTCCGCCCCCCATTCCTCGATCCAGCGAAGTGTTTCCTCGCCGCTATCGCGGAATATCCGCTTCAGATAGGTGACATAATCGGGTGCGTTATATTCGACCAGGGCCGCGGCCTTGATCGCTGCCAGAAGGGCGGGGTCGACTGCCGCGGGCTCGAACGCGTCCCAGCGGACATCGTCCAGCTTCCAGCCTTGGTGATAGACGGGCTGTGCCGTCGTCATGGCCTCTCCATTCCCTCGGGCCCCTTGGAACGCATCATAACAAGTTTGGCTGCCGTCGCGGAAGCCAGCCCCGGATAGTACAGGGAACCTTGGGTGCGGGGCTATGCCTAGAACGCAGCCCGGACCAGCTTGAGGTCGTCGACCAGTTGGGCGGCGCGGATGCGGTCGGCGTCGGTCTTGGCGGCGATCTCGTCTTCCTGGGCATCGATGATGCGCTGGTCGATGATCGCCAGATCCAATTCGCTCATGGGAATGGCCTCTTCGGCCAGGACCGTGATCTTGGTGGGATTGATCTCGGCAAAGCCGCCCCGGATGAAGAAGCGCGTATCCACGCCTTCGTCCTTGAGGTCGATCATCCCGGCGCGCAGGGTCGAGACCAGGGGGGCATGACCCGCGATCACGCCCATATAGCCTTCGCTGCCCGGCACGGTGACCATATCCACCGCCTTGGAAAGCAGAAGCTTCTCCGGCGAGACCAGGTCGAAGAGGATTTTGTCAGCCATGGTGGACTAAGCCGCCTTCGAGGTTTCCGCGGCCATCTTCTGGGCCTTGGCGACCACTTCTTCGATGGCGCCGACCATGTAGAAGGCCTGTTCCGGCAGATGGTCGTATTCGCCGTCCACGATCGCCTTGAAGCTGCGGATGGTGTCGGCCAGTTCGACGAACTTGCCGGGCGAGTTGGTGAACTGCTCGGCCACGAAGAAGGGCTGGGACAGGAAGCGCTGGATCTTGCGGGCGCGCGCCACGGTGATCTTGTCGTCTTCCGAAAGCTCGTCCATGCCGAGAATGGCGATGATGTCCTTCAGCGCCTTGTATTGCTGGAGCACTTCCTGCACGCGGCGGGCGATCGTGTAATGCTCTTCGCCGATCACCTGGGGGTCCAGGATGCGCGAAGTGGAGTCGAGCGGGTCGACCGCCGGGAAGATCGCCTGGGCCGCGATGTCGCGCGACAGCACGGTGGTGGCGTCCAAATGGGCGAAGGAGGTGGCCGGCGCCGGGTCGGTCAGGTCGTCGGCGGGCACGTAAATCGCCTGCACCGAGGTGATCGAACCCTTGGTGGTGGAGGTAATGCGTTCCTGCAGGTTGCCCATTTCGGTCGCCAGGGTCGGCTGGTAGCCGACCGCGCTGGGAATACGGCCCAGGAGCGCCGACACTTCCGAACCCGCCTGGGTGAAGCGGAAGATATTGTCGATGAAGAGGAGCACGTCCTTGCCTTCCTGGTCGCGGAAATATTCGGCGACGGAAAGACCGGTCAGCGCCACGCGCGCCCGCGCGCCCGGCGGCTCGTTCATCTGGCCATAGACCAGGGCGCATTTGCTGCCTTCGGTCGAGCCGTTCTTCTTCGGGTCCACATTGACATTGGACTCGATCATTTCGTGATAGAGGTCGTTGCCTTCGCGGGTGCGCTCACCCACGCCCGCCAGCACGGAATAACCGCCATAGGCCTTGGCGATGTTGTTGATCAGTTCCTGCATGGTCACGGTCTTGCCGACGCCCGCGCCGCCGAAGAGACCGATCTTGCCGCCCTTGGTGTAAGGGCAGAGCAGGTCGATGACCTTGATGCCGGTGACCAGAACTTCGGCGGTGCCCGCCTGCTCGGCGAATGTCGGAGCTTCGCGGTGAATGACCGCGGTGTGCGCCGTCGAGATCGGGCCCGCCTCGTCGATCGGCTCGCCGATCACGTTCATGATGCGACCCAGGGTGGCGGGGCCGACCGGCACGCGGATCGGCGCGCCGGTGTCGGTCACTTCCTGGCCGCGGGTGAGGCCTTCGGTCGTGTCCATGGCGATGGCGCGCACGGCGTTCTCGCCCAGATGCTGCGCCACTTCGAACACCAGGCGGACTTGCTTGCCGGTGCGCGCATCCACATTGGTGGTCTCCAGCGCATTCAGGATGGCGGGCAGGGCTCCGTCGAACTCGACGTCCACGACGGCGCCGATGACCTGGATAAGACGACCTTTGGACTGGCTCATGACTGTCTCTTTCTCTTAGACGGCGGAGGCGCCGGAGATGATTTCAATCAACTCCTTGGTGATCTGCGCCTGGCGGGTACGGTTCATCTGGATGGTGAGGGCGTTGATGAGATCGCCCGCATTGCGGGTGGCGTTGTCCATCGCCGCCATCTGGGCGGCGAAGAAGCCAGCCTGATTGTCGAGCAGCGCCGACAGAAGCTGGACGGAGATGTTCTGGGGCAGTAGCGCTTCCAGGATCGTGTCCTCGTCCGGCTCGTAATCGTAGAAGGCGGTGCTTTCGCTCTTTTCGACCACCGCCGGGATCAGCTGGCGCACGGTCGGGGTCTGGGTGACCACCGACTTGAAGGTCGAATAGACCAAGGTGACGACATCGAGTTCGCCGCCGCGATACATCGACAGCACCTTTTCGGCGACCGGCTTCACCAGCGCGAAGGAGGCGGGCTTGATGCCCACCTCGAAGCTTTCGACATAGCGGTCGCCATATTGGCGGCGAAGCTGGTCGCGGCCCTTGCGGCCGACGGTGATGATCTTGACGTCCTTGCCGGCGGCGATGAGCTCGGCGATCTTCTCGCGCGCGGCGCGCACGATGCCGCCGTTGAAGCCGCCCGCCAATCCGCGATCCGAGGTCGCGACGATGACGAGATGGCGCTGGTCCTTGCCGGTGCCGCCCAGCAGCAGCGGCGCGGACGGGCCGGAGACGCCGGAGGCGAGGTTGGCGATCACATTCGCCATCGCCTTGGCATAGGGACGGGCACTTTCGGCCGCCGCCTGGGCGCGGCGCAGCTTCGCTGCCGCCACCATCTGCATCGCCTTGGTGATCTTCTGCGTGGACTTCACGCTTCCGATCCGTGTGCGCATTTCCTTGACGGAAGCCATGGGCGATCGGTCTTTCTTAGGCCGCGAAGCTCTTGGAGACGTCGTTCAAGGCGGACTTCAGCATGTCCTCGAGAGCTGGCGAGAGTGCTTTCTCCTTGCGGATGCCTTCCAGGAACTGCGGATAGCTCGCCTTGAGCTTGCCGATCAGGGCTTCCTGGAACGCGCCGACCTTGGCGCCTGCTCTTCGACCGCGAAGGGCTTGTACTGAGGCTGCTTCAGAAGCTCGGTGAGGCGCTCGCCGCGCGCCAGCATCTTCTGGGTTGCCGCGTCGAGGTCCGAGCCGAATTTCGCGAAGGCCGCCATTTCGCGGTACTGCGCGAGTTCGCCCTTGATCGGGCCGGCGACGGTCTTCATCGCCTTGATCTGAGCCGAGGAGCCCACGCGCGACACCGAGATGCCGACATTCACCGCCGGGCGGATGCCCTGATAGAAAAGGTCGGTCTCGAGGAAGATCTGGCCGTCGGTGATCGAGATCACGTTGGTGGGAATATAGGCCGAGACGTCATTGGCCTGGGTTTCGATCACGGGCAGGGCGGTCAGCGAGCCGGCGCCGTTGTCCTCGTTGAGCTTCGCCGCGCGTTCCAGCAAACGGCTATGCAGATAAAAGACGTCGCCCGGATAGGCTTCGCGGCCGGGCGGGCGGCGCAGCAACAGCGACATCTGGCGATAGGCGACCGCCTGCTTGGACAGATCGTCATAGATGATCAGGGCGTGCATGCCGTTGTCGCGGAACCATTCGCCCATCGCGCAGCCGGCGAACGGCGCCAGGAATTGCAGCGGGGCGGGCTCCGACGCGGTGGCGGTGACCACGATGGTGTAGTCCATCGCGCCGGCATCGGTCAGGGTCTTGACGATCTGCGCGACGGTCGAGCGCTTCTGGCCGATGGCGACATAGATGCAGTAGAGCTTGGCCTTCTCGTCGGTGCCGGCATTGACGCTCTTCTGGTTGATGATGGCGTCGATGGCGACGGCGGTCTTGCCGGTCTGGCGGTCGCCGATGATCAATTCGCGCTGGCCACGGCCGATCGGGATCAACGTGTCGATGGCCTTGAGGCCGGTCTGCACCGGCTCATGCACCGACTTGCGCGGAATGATGCCAGGCGCCTTCACGTCCACGCGGCGCTTTTCGGCGACGTTGCTGAGTTCGCCCTTGCCGTCGATGGGATTGCCCAGGGGATCCACGACGCGACCGAGCAGGCCCTTGCCCACCGGCACTTCCACGATGGCGCCGGTACGCTTGACGGTGTCGCCTTCCTTGATGGTGGCGTCGGAACCGAAGATCACCACGCCGACATTGTCTGTTTCCAGATTCAACGCCATGCCCTTGATGCCGCCGGGGAACTCGACCATCTCGCCGGCCTGGACATTGTCGAGGCCATAGACGCGGGCGATGCCGTCGCCGACCGACAGGACCTGGCCGACTTCGCTCACCTGCGCGTCGGCGCCGAAATTCTGAATTTCACGCTTCAGGATCGCGGAAATTTCAGCGGGCTGGATATCCATGCTTCAGTTCCTTCATTCGTATTCAGTTGCCTCACCAGGCTTTGGTGAGAAGTCTTATTCATTCCTGCCCTTCGCTTACGCTCCGGGCGTTCGTCGCTCAAAACGGTCCACTGGACCGTTTTGTTTGCTTCGCAAACCGCTCCTCACCCTCTCATAGCGGCGCGAAGGCCGGCCAGCTTGGTGCGAATGGACGAATCGACCATGCGCGAACCCACTTTGACGACCAGGCCGCCCAGCAGGGTGG
>JAFKFF010000441.1 GCA_017307315.1 Alphaproteobacteria bacterium | reverse complement strand
CATCCGGTCCAATGCCTCGGCCTGGGGGATGGTACGGGGAAAGCCGTCGAACACCGCGCCCCTGGCGCAATCGGGCTGGTCGTAACGCTCGGCGATGATCCCGATGACGGTCTCATCGGGTACCAGGGCACCCTTGTCCATCAGCGCCTTGCAGGCCAGTCCGAGCGGGGTTCCCGCCGCGATGGCGGCCCGCAGCATGTCGCCGGTCGAAAGCTGGGGCAGGCCCCGCTTTTCAGTCAGAATCTTGGCCTGGGTGCCTTTCCCGGCTCCCGGAGGTCCGAACAGAACCAGATTCACCGGCGCGCTCCCCTGAGCTTCGATTTCTTGATCAGGCCCTCATATTGCTGCGCCACCAGATGGCTTTGGATCTGCGCCACCGTGTCCATGGTGACCGAGACCACGATCAGGATCGAGGTGCCGCCCAGCGAGAAGGACAGATTGTACTCGTAGAACATGAATTCGGGGATCAGGCAGACGAAGGTCAGATAGGCCGCTCCGATCACCGTGATCCGCGTCAGCGTATAGTCGATGAATTGCGCGCTCTTCTTGCCGGGCCGGATACCGGGAAAAACGCCGCCATATTTCTTCAGATTTTCCGCGGTCTCCTCGGGATTGAACACCACCGAGGTGTAAAAGAACGTGAAGAAGATGATCAGTAGCGCATAGAGGATGAGATAGGCGGGCTGGCCGCGGCTGAGATAGGTGACGATGGTCTGCAGCCAGTCCGGCAGATTCTGCGCGTTGAAGCTGGCGATGGTGGTGGGCAGAAGCAGGATGGAAGACGCGAAGATCGGCGGGATGACGCCGGAGACGTTCAGCTTCAGGGGAAGATGCGAGCTTTCACCGCCATAAATCTTGTTGCCGACCTGACGCTTGGGATAGGTCACGAACAACCGGCGCTGGGCCCGTTCCATGAAGACGATGAAACCCACCAGCGCGACGGCGAAAATGGCAAAGCCCAGCAGCAGCATCGGATTGGTGGCGCCGGTGCGCGCCGATTCCAGCGCCTGCAGCGCCAGCTGCGGGAACCGCGCCACGATGCCGGCAAAGATGATCAGCGAAATGCCGTTGCCGACGCCGCGGCTGGTGATCTGTTCGCCGATCCACATCAGAAGGATAGTGCCGCCGGTCAGGGTGATCACCGCGGTGATGCGGAAGAACATGCCGGGGTTGATGACGACGTTGCCCCAATGCTCCAGCCCGATCGCGATGCCAT
>JAFKFF010000440.1 GCA_017307315.1 Alphaproteobacteria bacterium | reverse complement strand
CGGGAATAAGCGCGGGAACGCCGGCCTGGGCAGGGATCTCGGACGGGCTTCTTTGAGAAGGGCTGGCCCAGCGAAGAATCTCCAGATTTCCGCGGGCATCTTCGACAAGGGCGCTGCAGCTTTCAACCCAGTCTCCGTCGTTGAGGTAGAGCACGCTGCCGATCCGGCGGATTTCGGCATGGTGGATATGGCCGCACACCACCCCATCGACATGGCGCCTGGCCGCCTCGGCCGCCACCGCCTCCTCGAAGCGCGAAATATATTCGACCGCGTTCTTGACCTTGTGCTTCAGCCACGCCGACAGCGACCAATAGGGCAGGCCCAGGCGCTCGCGCACCGCGAAGAGAAGATCGTTCCAGGAAAGCGCCACGCCATAGGCCCAGTCGCCCAGATGGGCCAGCCATTTGGCGGTGGCGATGACGCCGTCGAAGCGGTCGCCATGCAGGACCGGAGGGCGCCGTCCGTCGGCGGTTTCATGGATGGTTTCGTTGGCGATCTCGATGCCGCCGAACAACCTGCCTGCATAGTTGCGGGCAAATTCGTCGTGATTGCCGGGCACGAAGATCACGCGCGTGCCGCCATCCACCTTGGCGAGGATTTCCGCCACCACCCGGCTTTGCGCCTCGTTCCAATACCAGCGCCGTTTCAGCTGCCAGCCGTCGACGATGTCGCCCACCAGGAACAGCGTGCCGCATTCGTTGTGCGCCAGGAAATCGGCCAGCGCTTCGGCCTTGCAGCCGCGCGTGCCCAGATGGGTGTCCGAAATGAAAATGGTGCGATGGCTGCGCTGCGGACGCAGCGGTTTGCGGCGCGCTCCGCGGGCGACAAGCGCGCCGGCCGGTCCGAACCAGGCGTCCTGTGGCGGAAAGCTTTCCAGAAAGGATCGGGCCATTTCGGGTCTCTCCTTTTCGTCCGGACCATTTCCTCGGCGGCCGGACGGGGGCCAAGTAGCTGACCCGCGCGACTGTTTTGTTGCGCGCCAAAGACGGGCGCATGAAGCCGGCAGGGAGCGACAGGGAGCCGTCCGGATTTGCGCGTTTTTGCGCCGCACAATTGCCGCGATTGCCGGCGACTGCCTCAAAATCCGGCATGGATCCTGTAAAATCGCTTGTTTCAGAAGGATAAAATGGGACCGCGGCGCCAATTTCGATCTTGCGCGCCGAACCGGGTTCCAGCATATTGCTGCAGCGCGGTATTGCGGACTTGCTTTCGCGGT
>JAFKFF010000439.1 GCA_017307315.1 Alphaproteobacteria bacterium | reverse complement strand
TCGGGCAGTCGCGGCTCTTGCCGCGATGGCGATGACGTTGACCGCATGTGCTACGCGCGAGGATGTCGCGACCATATCTTATAAGGTCCATGACGGCCTAAGGACCGGCGCGGGCCATACTGTCGCCCTCACAGTCCATGATGCGCGCACCCAGGATCGCGGCAAGATCGCCAACAAGACGAACCCCTATGGCATGGAAATGGCGGCCATTCGCGCGGACCGTGAGGTAACCGCGATCGTCAAGGATGCTTTGGAAGCGGAATTGAAAGGCCGGGGCTTCGCCATCGGCAATGACGGCGCGAGCGCGACCGTGGCGATCAATCGATTCTATGCGACCTTTCAATCGCATGTCTTTTCCGCCGAAGCAGTGGGCGACGTGAAATTCCATGTCGCCGTGACGTCGCCTGCAGGCGCGCCCGTTTACGAACGTGAGGTGGACGCGAGCGGTGTCGAGCCCGGCATCCTGCTCGCGAATGGCTCGAACGCGGCGGCGGCTTTGTCGGACGGGCTGGGCAAGGCGTTCGACACATTGTTTTCCGATCCGGCATTTCTGGCGGCGCTGGAGAGTGGCGCCGGCGAATCCTCTTCGAACGTCAAGGCTGGGAGCTGAATTATGATTGCCAAGAAAATCGTTTGTGCATTGGGGCTGGCGGCGTTGCTGGGCGGTTGCGCCGTCCACAGCAGCGAAGCCGTGAAGGTGCTGCCGTCCGATGTCATCAAGAATGTGCGGATCTATACGATTACGATCAAAGGCGTTCCCGAGGATGTGTCGAGCGATTTCAAGCCCGAACTGGAGAAGATGCTGAAACTGGCCACCACCGATTGCGCCCAGGGCCAAAGCTGGCTCAACCTGGAAGTCACCGTGACCCAATTTAAGAAAAGCAATCCCGGCAAGGCATTCCTGGTGGGCGACTCCAATGTCATAAAGGGGCAGGCACGGCTTCTGGATCCGACCACCGGCGCGGTCGTGGGCGATTACGATATCGGCTATTCGGTCGGCGGCGGCGGACTGGGTGGCGCGCTGATCATGAGCCAGGCGGAATCGCAAATGGCCAGGGGCTTCGCCAAGCAGGTCTGCGATACCGCATTCCCGGGCCACAAGCGGTTCCAGCGCATCTGATCGGTGCGCGGCGGAATTGGCGATGCATTCTGGTGCAAAATTGCGGTGCGGCTTTCTCTTTGCCGCCGCACTGTGCGCACTTCTTGCTGCCGGTTGC
>JAFKFF010000438.1 GCA_017307315.1 Alphaproteobacteria bacterium | reverse complement strand
TTTGGTGTCCAGGAAGGCGCGCACCGGCTGGCCGAACGCGGTCATGCCGCACAAGGCCTTCACCAGATTCTCGCAATAGGCGAGCACCTCGGCGTCTTCCGGCTTGTCGCGCAGCATCGGCACCACCACGATCTGGCGCGGCGCGATGGCGGGCGGCAGGCGCAGGCCGTCATCGTCGCCATGGGTCATGATTACCCCGCCGATCAGGCGGGTGGAAACGCCCCAACTGGTGGTGTTGGCGAAGGTGAGCGTCCCGGCATCGTCCTGAAATTTGATGTTCTGGGCCTCGGCGAAATGGGTCCCCAAGAAATGCGAGGTGCCGGCCTGCAGCGCCTTGCCGTCCTGCATCATCGCTTCGATGGAATAGGTGTTGACCGCGCCGGGGAAACGCTCATTTTCCGGCTTCTCGCCCGCGATCACCGGCATCGCCAGAATTTCTTCCGCGAAGGTGCGGTAGACGTCCAGCATCTTCCTGGTTTCCTCCACCGCTTCGGTTTCGCTGGCATGGGCGGTGTGGCCTTCCTGCCAAAGAAATTCGGTGGTGCGCAGGAAGAGGCGCGGCCGCATTTCCCAGCGCACCACATTGGCCCATTGATTGATCAGCATCGGCAGGTCGCGGTGGCTCCTGATCCAGCGCGCGAAGGCATCGCCGATGATGGTTTCGGAGGTGGGGCGGACCACCAATGGCTCTTCCAGCTTCGCCTCGGGATCGGGCTGCAGCTTGCCGTCGATCTGCTTCAGGCGGTGATGGGTGACCACCGCCATTTCCTTGGCAAAGCCGTCGACATGGTCGGCCTCCTTGGCGATGAAGGAGAGGGGAATGAAAAGCGGGAAATAGCAATTTTCATGACCGGTCGCCTTGATGCGACGGTCGAGTTCCTGCTGGATCAGTTCCCACACCCCATAGCCCCAGGGCTTGATCACCATGGCGCCCCGCACGGGGCTGGTCTCGGCCATGTCGGCGTCGCGCACCACCGCCTGGTACCAGTCGGCGAAGCGTTCGCGGGTGACGTTCAGGGCGCGCTGCATGGTTGGTCCGGGTTGATTTGACCGGCTCTCTTAACCGATCGCGATGGGCGTGAAAATGCACTCCGGCCAGAAAGGCCGGTTCGTGGCGCGGAGCCACGGAAGGGTCCTGACTTATAAGCAAGTGGACGTTCTTCGCCCGCGCCCTTAACCTCGCTCCCCATGGCCGAATCGCGAAAAACCGGGCCCTT
>JAFKFF010000437.1 GCA_017307315.1 Alphaproteobacteria bacterium | reverse complement strand
GCTCGACATTTCGCACTAGGGCTTGCGAGGCTAAGAGGCCGAGGACCGCGCGGTGATCTTCGACCCGAAAGTTCGGTTGAATCCTTTTTCCGGCCGAACTGGTGTCGGTCACCTGCCCGTGCCCGCTATCGGTGAACGGCAGCGCGATCTCCTTCTGTTGCGGGTCGCGGGTCAGTTGCACAGAGATGGCAAGCGCCGGTTCACCGTATTCCACGGCTGACACCGTCGGTAAAAAGCTGCGCGTGATAACGCCGAAGGGTAAATGCCGAAAAGCCGTGGCCAAACTTTCCACCAAAGTGCCGATTGCATCCGGGGCAAGCTGGGCCTTGGGGCGGAACAGCTCGACCACATAGCCGCCGATAATGCCGGGCTGTTTCATCCAGGCTACGGCTTCCTCGGCAGAGAAGGGAACGCGATCGCGGGCGTCATAGAGCGAGATAGAATCGATGGCGCCGACCTCACTGCGGTATTGTGAGACCTGCGGGACAAGCTGGTGAGTGATCTTGTCCTCAACCAACTTGGGTGTAGCTTCAGCTCTCGCATCGATGATGGCATCCAGCTTTTCGAGAGCCTGCGGCGTGGCTTGGAAGATAATTTCGCCGACGCGGTCGGTTCCGACAAAGGCGAACCGGTTCTGTTCGGTGAAGAGCGTGCCAAGAGGACGGTAGCTCTTGGCGAGCGCCTCATCCTTCATTTGGACGCGGATGAACCCGGCAGGCTCAGCGCGACCCTGCATCGTATGGGCGATGTCGGTCAGCCGCTTGCGGATGCGCCCTTTTTGAACGGCGAAACCGCGATCGTTCCCGGCGTAGAAGTCCTTGTGGCCGCGCGGCTTATTCACGGCCAGTGGGACGGTGATGAACTTTTTCGTGTCCAGGAAAATCTGGACGGGACGCAGTTCTTTTTTAGGGGCAGCCATCTTCAGTCACCTTCAAGTGCAGTCGTCGGCCGGGCCTTTTGGGTGCGCGAAATTGCGCTTTGCGACTTTCCCAAAAGATCGCCGACTTCTTTTTGTGTAAATCCGGAATTCAACAATATGGTCGACATGCCGTCGGCATTGCCGAGGAGAGCCTCAAGCCGTCAATGCGGCCGGACAAGCCTGGCTTCGAGCGCTGGATTGCGCGCGAGCCGCTGGGCACCGTGCTGGTCATTGCGCCCTGGAACTACCCGTTCCTCACTGCGGTCAATTCCATCGTCCCGGCGCTGATGGCCGGCAATG
>JAFKFF010000067.1:1164-8674 GCA_017307315.1 Alphaproteobacteria bacterium | reverse complement strand
AGCACGCATGACGCTCAATCGATTCGCCGTCCTCGGCCTGGCCCTTTTGCCGCTGGCGGGCTGCAACACGTCCAAAGTCAATTTCTGTCCGGTGCCGGTGATCCTGGCCGATGCGTCCCAGCTTGTGATCTTCCGGGAAGGCGCGCCGCAGGATCTGTCGGGCGAGGCCTATCGCGTGTCGCTGGCCGGCACCCGCACCTCTTGCCAGATCAACCGCAAGACGGGCGAGACCGATTCCTCCCTGACCTTGACCTTCCGCGCCACCCGCGCGCCCGTCGCGGACGGCGCCCATTACACCGTCCCTTACTTCGTCGCGGTCACGCGCGGCGATCAGTTGATTGAAAAGCGCATCCTGAATGTCAGCTTCGATTTCGCGCCAGGGGCGTCGGTCGCGACCTTCGAGGAATCGCCCGACGATTTCGACATCACGCTGGAGAGCGGCCATCAGCCCTACGAGTATCAGCTGATGGCGGGCTTCCAGATGACGCCGGCCCAGGTCGACTACAACAAGAGAATGGGGCGCTTCGCGCCATGACGTCCCTCGCCGAGGAATTGACGCGCGTCGCGGGCGATGCCTTCGCGGCCGAAGGATTGGAGCGCGGATTCGGGTTGGTACAGGCCTCCGACCGCCCCGACCTGGCCCAGTTCCAATGCAATGGCGCGCTTTCCGCCGCCAAGGCCGCCAGGGCCAATCCCCGCGCCATCGCCGAAAGGATCGCGGCAAGGCTGAAGGCCGATGCGCGGTTCGCCAAGGTGGAGATCGCCGGCCCCGGCTTCATCAATCTCGATTTGACGGACCAGGCGCTGAATGCGCGCCTCGCCGCGCCGCAAGAGGCGGCCGGAGCGAACGGCAAGACCGCGGTGATCGATTTCGGCGGTTACAATGTCGCCAAGCCCCTGCATGTGGGGCATCTGCGCTCCACCATCATCGGCGATTGCCTGCAGCATCTGTTTCGCGCCAATGGCTGGAAGGTCATAGGCGATGTCCATCTGGGCGATTGGGGCCTGCAGATGGGGCAGCTGATCTCCGAGGTGGATGTGCGGGGCATCGCGCCCATCTATTTCGACGCCGCCTTCAAAGGTCCGTACCCGGAGCAATCCCCGGTCACCATGGAGGATCTGGAGGAGATGTATCCGGCGGCCTCCGCCGCTTGCAAAGCCGACCCGGAGCGCCTGGAAGCGGCCCGCCGCGCCACCCAGCAATTGCAGGACGGCCGGCCCGGCTATCGCGCATTGTGGCGGCATTTCGTGAAAGTTTCGGAAGTGGGGCTGGCGCGCGAAACCGGCACGCTGGGCGTGACGTTCGATCTGTGGAACGGAGAGTCGACCGTTCACGACCTGATCGCGCCCATGCTGGAAGACCTCAAGGCGCGCGGCTTCGCGCAAATGGACGAGGGCGCATTGGTGCTTCCGGTGGCGGAGCCGGACGACAAGAAGCCCATGCCGCCGCTCCTGCTGGTGAAGTCGGATGGCGGCGTTCTGTATGGGACCACGGACATGGCCACGGTGGTGGAGCGCGTCCGCGATTTCGATCCCGGCCTGATTCTCTACATTGTGGATCATCGCCAGCATGGCCATTTCGAGCAGGTCTTCCGCGCCGCGCGCAAAACGGGGCTTGCCGGCAGGGCGCAGCTGGAACATGCGGGCTTCGGCACCATCAACGGGCCGGACGGCAAGCCGTTCAAGACCCGCGCCGGCGGGGTGATGAAGCTTTACGACCTCATCGCCATGGCGGTGGTGGAAGCCAAGTCGCGGTTGGCGGAGCAGGGGCTGGGCGCCGACTATTCGCCCGAAGAGCGGGAAGCCATCGCCCGGCAGATCGCCATCGCCACCATCAAATTCGCCGACCTCTCCAATCACCGTACCACCGATTACATTTTCGACTTGGAACGGTTCTCGAAATTCGAAGGCAAGACCGGACCCTATCTGCAATATGCGGCGGTGCGCATCCAGTCGATCCTGCGCAAAGCGCAAGGCGAGGGGCACGCGCCCGGTACCCCGGGCGTCCATTCGCCGGAAGAGCGGGCGCTGGCGCTCCAGCTTCTGTCGCTGGGCGATGCGATGGCGGCGGCGGAACAGAAGCGCGCGCCCAACATCCTGTGCGATTACGCCTTCACCCTGGCCCAGAATTTCAGCCGCTTTTATGCCGCCCACCACATCCTCTCCGAATCGGACGGAAACCTGCGGGCCAGCCGGCTCGGCCTCTGCGCCCGGGTGCTGGAGGTCATGACCGCGACCCTGGGGATTCTGGGCATCGCGGTTCCCGAAAGAATGTGAGTAACTCCGGGGGCTTGGCGCTTTGGTTTGACTGCCACCCCGCCCCCTCTATGATGGGTTCCGACGGGAGGGCCCGCCGTGAGGCGTCGTGTTCCCGGCCAACACATGATCCCGCGCGGGAGAGACCTCTTTCGATGGAGGCGCCGAAGGAGCAACCACCCCGGAAACTCTCAGGCAAAAGGACCGCGCAGGCGATGAACTTCTGGAAAGCGGCGCGGGAATGCTCGCGCCCACCGAAGGGGTAATCCTGCCAGGTCCTGGCGGGGGAAATCTCTCAGGTCCCATGACAGAGGGGTCCCATGCCGCCGTCATTGGCGGATGCGGAATCCATTCTCGGGACCTGATGACGGATACGAATGACACGCTGAAACAGACGCCGCTGCATGCGCTCCATCTGGAGTTGGGCGGCAAGATGGTGCCTTTCGCGGGCTATGCCATGCCGGTCCAGTATCCGGCCGGCATCCTGAAAGAGCATCTGCATACGCGCGAAAAAGCCGGCCTGTTCGATGTCTCGCATATGGGACAGGCGTTTCTTAGCGGCGCCGATCCCGCGCGGGTGCTGGAACAGGTCACGCCCGCCGACATCCAGGGCATCCCTGAAGGCATGCAGCGCTACGGCCTGCTGCTGAACGACGAAGGTGGGATCAAGGACGATTTCATGACCACCCGGCTGGCCGGCGAGGCCGCGCTCTATCTAGTGGTCAATGCCGCGATGAAAGACGCGGATTTCGCCTATATGGGTGAAAGGCTGAAAGGAAAAGCGGACCTGAAGCCCGCGCCGGAACGGGCCTTGCTGGCGTTGCAGGGGCCGCTGGCCGCCGACGCGCTGGAGCGCCACGCCCCCGGCGTGTCGCAGATGACCTTCATGCAGGCGCGGCGGATCGCCGTGGCGGGTGTCCCCGCCATCGTCAGCCGCACCGGTTATACCGGCGAGGATGGGTTCGAGATCTCCATCGACGGCAAGGATGCCGAGCGCGTCGCCCGCGCGCTTCTGGCCGAGCCGGACGTCTTGCCGATCGGGCTGGGCGCGCGCGACAGTTTGCGGCTGGAGGCGGGGCTTTGCCTGTACGGCCATGACATGGACGAAAGCACCGATCCGGTGGAAGCCAATCTGGTCTGGTCGCTGGGCAAGCGCCGCAAGGAAGCGCGCGATTATCCCGGCGCCGATCGCATTTCCGGTCACCTGGCGGACGGCGCCGGCAAGAAGCGCGTTGGGCTGCGGCCTGAAGGCCGCGCGCCGGCGCGCGAAGGCACGGAGATCGCCGACAAGACGGGGCGCGTCATCGGGCGCGTCACCTCCGGCGGTTTCGGCCCCAGCCTGAACGCGCCGCTGGCGATGGGCTATGTCGAAAGCGCTTTCGCTGCCAACGGCACCAAGCTCGATCTCCTGGTGCGGGGCAAGGCGCTGGGCGCCGAAGTGGTGGCGATGCCGTTCGTTCCGAACCGCTATAAGCGGGCGAAGAAATAAGAAGGAGTTGGGCCATGAGTGAAGTGCGTTTCACCGATCAGCATGAATGGGTGCGGCTGGAGGGCGACGAGGCCACGGTGGGCATCACCCGCCATGCCGCCGAGCAATTGGGCGATGTCGTGTTCGTGGAATTGCCGCAGGCCGGCCGGAAAGTCGGGGCCGGCGCCGAAGCCGCGGTGGTGGAAAGCGTCAAGGCGGCGAGCGAAGTCTATGCTCCGGTGGGCGGCGAAGTCACCGCCGCGAACGGCGCGCTGGAGGCCGAGCCGGCCAAGGTGAATGAAGACCCGGAAGGCGCTGGCTGGTTCTTCAAGCTGAAGCTCGCCGACAAGGCCGAGTTCGCCAAGCTGATGGATGCCGCCGCCTATCAGGAATTCGTGAAAGGTCTTTGAGATATGCGTTACCTGCCGCTCACGCCCGACGACCGCCGCGCCATGCTGGCCAAGATCGGCGCGCCGGATATCGACGCCCTGTTCCGCGACGTGCCGCGCGAAGCCGTGGTGCCGGTGTCGGCGTTCGATCTTTCCGAAACCAAGGGCGAGATCGAGGTCGAACGCATCCTGTCCCGGCTGGCGGCGCGCAATGTGGCGGCGGGGTCGGTACCGTCCTTTTGCGGGGCGGGAGCCTACAAGCATCACGTGCCGAGCGCGGTGTATCACCTGATCCAGCGCTCCGAATTCCTCACCGCCTACACGCCCTATCAGCCGGAGATCGCGCAGGGCACCCTGCAGGTGCTGTTCGAATTCCAGACCCAGGTGGCGCTCCTGACGGGGATGGAGGTGGCGAACGCCTC
Organism: Alphaproteobacteria bacterium; assembly: GCA_017307315.1. GTDB lineage: Bacteria > Pseudomonadota > Alphaproteobacteria > Micropepsales > Micropepsaceae > Rhizomicrobium. The sequence goes on along the minus strand of JAFKFF010000067.1, from coordinate 4,139 downwards.
GCTCTATGACGGCTCGACCGCCACCGCCGAAGCCGTTCTGATGGCGCAGCGCCTGACGCGGCGGCCCAAGGCGATCCTGTCCGGCGGGCTTCATCCCCATTACGCCGAGACGGTGGAGACGGTGGCCGGCTTGTCGGGCGTCGTGGCCCGCGCACCGGTCGCTCCCGGCAGGGCGGAAGACATCGCAGCCCTGATCGACGGCGACACCGCCTGCGTGGTGGTGCAGAGCCCGGACGTGTTCGGGCTGATCCGCAATTTGCGTCCCATCGCGGAAGCGGCGCATGCCAAGGGCGCGCTCTTGATCGCGGTGGTGACGGAAGCGGTGTCGCTGGGCCTGCTGGAATCGCCGGGCGCGCAGGGCGCCGATATCGTCGCCTGTGAGGGCCAGTCGATCGGCAATGGCCTGAACTTCGGCGGCCCCTATGTCGGCCTGTTCGCGGCGCGCGAGAAATTCCTGCGCCAGATGCCGGGCCGGCTCTGCGGCGAGACGGTGGATGCCAGCGGCAAGCGCGGCTTCGTGCTGACGCTTTCCACCCGCGAGCAGCATATCCGCCGCGAAAAGGCGACCAGCAACATCTGCACCAATTCCGGCCTCTGCGCGCTGGCCTTCACCATTCATCTCTCGCTCTTGGGGGAGGAAGGGCTGGCGCGCCTGGCGCGGCAGAACCATGCCCGCGCCAGTCAGCTGGCTGACCGGCTGGCGCGCGTTCCCGGCGTGGATCTGGTGACGCCCGCCTTCTTCAACGAATTCACGCTCAAGCTGCCCAAGGCGGCGGCGCCGGTGGTGGATGCGCTGGCGACCAAGGGCGTCTTGGGCGGGGTTCCGGCGTCGCGCCTGCTGCCACACGAGCCCGCCGCCCGCGATCTTCTGATCGTGGCGGCGACCGAGATCAACACGGACGAAGATTTCGCGGCGTTCGAGACGGCGCTGACGGAGGTTCTGAGATGAGCATGAACAATCAAGGGCGCCCCTCGCAGCCGGGCATCGCCCAGGATAACGACATTCCCACCATCTCCGGCGACCGGGGCCTGGACCTGGAAGCGCGGCTGATTTTCGAGATCGGGCGCGATGGCGTGACCGGGGTCGATTTTCCCGACGTGACGGTGGACGACACGCGTCTGGGCGGGCTTCGCCGGAAAGGGCCGGTGGGGCTTCCCGGCCTCAGCGAGCCGGAAGTGATCCGTCATTATGTACGGCTGTCGCGGCAGAATTACGCCATCGATGCCGGGCTCTATCCGCTGGGCTCCTGCACCATGAAGCACAATCCGCGCCTGAACGAGAAAATGGCGCGGTTGCCCGGCTTCGGCGACCTGCATCCTTTGGCGCCGCGCGCGGCGACGCAAGGCGCGCTGACGCTGATTTCCGATTTGATGACATGGCTGACCACGCTCACCGGCATGCCCGCCGTGGCGATGTCGCCCAAGGCCGGCGCGCATGGCGAATTGTGCGGGCTGCTGGCGATCCGCGCCGCGGTCGAAGCCCGGGGCGAAAAGCGTCCGCGCATCCTGGTGCCGGAATCGGCGCATGGCACCAACCCGGCCACGGCGGCCTTTGCGGGTTTCAGCGTCGACGAAGTGCCGGCCAAGCCCGACGGCAGGGTCGATGCCGCCGCGCTGAAGGCCAAGCTGGGTCCGGATGTGGCCGCCATCATGCTCACCAATCCCAACACCTGCGGCTTGTTCGAAGGCGAGGTCATCGCCATCGCCAAGGCGGTGCATGAGGTGGGCGCCTATTTCTATTGTGACGGCGCCAACTTCAACGCCATCGCGGGCCGGGTGCGGCCGGGGGACCTGGGCATCGACGCCATGCATATCAATCTGCACAAGACCTTTTCCACGCCGCATGGCGGCGGTGGTCCGGGCGCGGGGCCGGTGGTGCTGTCGGACCGCCTGGCGGCTTACGCGCCTCTGCCGCTCCTGGTGGCGGACAAGGACGGTTTCCGCCTGGTCGAGGATCGCGATCAACTGCCGGCCGGCGCCAGGCCGTTCGGCCGGATGAGCGCCTTCCATGGCCAGATGGGCATGTTCGTGCGCGCCCTCAGCTACATGCTGTCCCATGGCCGCGACGGCGTGCGCCAGGCGAGCGAGGATGCGGTCCTCTCGGCCAATTATATCCTGGCCTCGCTCAAGGACATCATGAGCGCGCCGTTCGGCGATGGTCCCTGCATGCACGAGGCCCTGTTCGACGACAGCTTCCTGGAAGGCACGGGCGTCACCACGCTGGATTTCGCCAAGGCGATGATCGACGAAGGCTATCACCCGATGACCATGTACTTCCCCCTGGTGGTGCATGGCGCGATGCTGATCGAGCCGACCGAATCCGAATCCAAGGAATCGCTGGACCGTTTCATCGCCGTGCTGCGCGGCTTGGCGGAGGAGGCCAAGGCGGGGAGGCGCGAGCGGTTCGAAGGCGCGCCGCGCTATGCCCCGCGCCGCCGGCTGGACGAAACCGGCGCGGCGCGAAAGCCCGTGCTGCGCTGGAAGCCCGATCCGCTGCCCCAGGCGGCGGAATAGCGAAGAAAAACCCCGCCCGGGTGAGGGGCGGGGTCAAGTCGCTAGGGAGAGGTCAAAAAAATTCAGCTGCAGAAATGGACCTTCATGCCGGCGGGGACCTTTGTCTTGGCGTCGCCGCAGGCTGCGTCCAGCTGCGATTGGGTCAGGCCCTTCACATGCGTGAGGTCCGTGCCCAGGAAAGACGTTATGCGGGTGCGCGCGCCGGTCATGTCGGCGCCGTCGAGCTTGGCGCTGGCCATGTTGGCCGCGTCCAGGATGGTGCCGCGGAAATTGGCGCCGCGAAAATCGGCGAAGGACATGCACATCAAGGTCGCGTTGGCGCCTTCGAAATTGGCACCGCGCAGGTCCTTGGCCTTGACGCAAGTGTTGAACAAATTGGCGCCCTGAAGCTGGCAGTTGGGACAATCCACGATCCCCCCCTCCAACCGGGCGACCGCCTTAGGATCGGCTTTCAAGGCCGC
>JAFKFF010000067.1:0-1136 GCA_017307315.1 Alphaproteobacteria bacterium | reverse complement strand
AGGGGCAAAAGGCGCGTCATGTCTGTCTCAATCGGGAACACTCGTCCCGATTGTCGCAATCGCCATGCCAGCCTCCCGGAACAGCAAGGAGGCGCCGGCATTATCAATTTATGGCTGTGGCCCTCTCGCGCTGTGACGAACTTCACGCCATGGCGACCAATCTGCGCCATGCCGCCGCCCAAACCCATTGGCCGGACTATCGCAAGAGAATGCTGGAAGTCGCCCGTGACCTGGAACGGGAAGCGGACAAAGGCGATCAGGCGGTACGGGAACGAAGTTCCCGGGCGGGATAGCTGCCTTCGATATTGTCCCGGAAAAAGTCGCCGATCGAATCCGCGAAAATCAAAGAATCATAGACGTGCAGGGGGACATTTTCATAAGCGACCACTTTGCCGTCGGCGCGGAATTTGGCGCGCAGCACATGGGCGCGTTCGTCGTAACTCACGGCTTCGATGGCGGGCGATTGCAAATAGGGCATGATCTGAAAACGTGACAGGCGCCATTTCGCTCCGGCCCGAAAGAAGGGCACGGCTTTCACAGCCGTGCCCTGTCCATTTCAGGAGCAACCGCTGGTCGAGCCGCAGGTGTTGCACTTCATGCAGGTGCCGTTGCGCACCAGGGTGAAATTGCCGCAAGCGCCGCAGCTGTCGCCCTCGAAGCCCTTCATGCGGGCTTCGGCGATGCGGCGGGCATGCGCGTCGCGGGCGGCCTGCTTGGAGGAGAGCGCCGCTTCCAGCGAGGCGACCTGCGCGCCGACCGGGTTGGGCGTGATCTGCGCCTCGACGCTGGCGCGAATCTCGGACAGATCGACCATGTCGGCCTCATCTTCCTCGAAAACGCCTTCCCGGATCTCGATCTCCTCCTCGTGCGACAGCATCTGGGGTTGGGCGCCGCCCTTGACGATCGAGAGCTGCTTGAAGTGGCCGCGCAGATAGCCGGTCGAAGCAACCTTGGCGATCGCGGCTTCGGCGCCGGCTCCATTGCCCGAGCCATCGCCGATATCCTCGTCCGCGGACGGCACGACATGGGCAAGATCGGTGCGGCCCAGATAGGAGACGCCCAGTTCGCGGAAGATATAGTCCAGCACGCTGGTCGCGCTCTTGATCGAATCGTTGCCGATGACGGGGCCGGCGGGC
>JAFKFF010000066.1 GCA_017307315.1 Alphaproteobacteria bacterium | reverse complement strand
CCAGGTCCCGAAGCGATGAAAGAAATGCAATCCCTTTTCCAGCTGCTCTTCGTAGCGGCGGAACGGCCACATATGCAGAATCCGGTGGTGATAGTGAAATCCCAGCCAGTAGGAAATCCAATCGCCCAGAACCGATCCCATCACCGCGCCGGCCCAGGCGGGAATGACGCTGATGTCGCTGGCGCCGATCACCGCGCCCAGGGTGATCAGAAGAAACGTGCCGGGAATGATGAAGGATACGCCGACAAAGGATTCCGAAAAGGCGATCAGAAACGCGATGGGGAAGCACCATTCCGGGTGCGCTTGCGCGACGCCGGTGATCCATGGCGTCAGGTCGTGTGCAAACCAATGGAAGAACTGATGCAGCACGCGCTCTTGCCTTCTGTTCGCAACAAGCTTCGGGTCGACGGCAAAGCTGTGGCGGCTCGCCGGTTCATACAGGGACGGGATGCCTGAGGCCAGTGGGCCTCAGACCGTGACATTTTCGACAAATTTACAATTTAGGTCGCTGCTAATGGATCGGTCGAAGCGTACACTGATCCTGCCTTGGAGCGGGCATCGCAACGGATTTCTGCCGGTTGCGTCCGGAGCCGTCATTCATGGATTTTTTGACAGATGAGCATTGAAGGCACCAACAAGGATCTGCCCCGCGACGCATATGCGCCGGGCGATGCGACACTCTGGCAGCGCATCAAGCGCTGGAGCCACAACAACCCACGCCTGTCGCGGGTGACGTGGATCGCGCTGGGCCTGGCGCTGCTGGCCTTGCTGATCTGGGCGATTTATCCCAAGCCCGCCGTCAACAACCGCTTCAACCAGGGCGCGCAGCCGGTCGGCGTCGCCACGGCGGCGCAAGGTCCCATCAACATCACCTTGAACGCGCTGGGCACGGTGACGCCGCTGGCCACCGCCACGGTGCGCCCGCAGGTCGGCGGGCTTCTGGTCAAGATCAATTTCACCGAAGGACAGATGGTGAAGGCGGGCGATCTTCTCGCCCAGATCGATCCAAGGCCCTATCAGGCCGCGCTCGATCAGGCCAAGGGCCAGCTGGCGCGCGATCAGGCCAACCTTGCCAACGCGAAAGTCGATCTGGAACGCTATAAAGCGCTGTCGGCGCAGAATGCGATCTCCAACCAGCAGCTTTCGACTCAGGAAGCCCTGGTGCGTTCCAATTCCGGCATCGTGGAAGCCGACAAGGCCAATGTCGAAACCGCCGCGATCAATCTGGGCTATACCAATATCGTTTCGCCCGTCACGGGCCGGGTCGGCCTCAGGCAGCTCGATATCGGCAATGTCGTGCAGGCGGGACAGGCGACCGGCATCGTGGTGGTGACGCAATTGTCGCCCATGTCGGTGGTCTTCACCGTGCCCGAAGACAATGTCTCCCAGATCATGGGGCGGGTGTCGCAGGGCGCGGTGCTGTCGGTACAGGCCTGGGACCGCGGCCAGACCAAGGAGATCGCGGCCGGCAAGCTCGCCACGGTGGACAATGTGGTCGATCCCTCCACCGGCACGGTCAAGCTGCGCGCCATGTTCGACAACACCGACAACAAGCTGTTTCCCAGCCAGTTCGTGCATATCCGCCTTCTGGTGGACACGCTGCAGAACCAGACCGTGGTGCCGGTGGCTTCGATCCAGCGGGGCGCGGGCGGCACCTTCGTCTTCATCGTCAGCCCCGACAAGACCGTGAACCAGCGCAGCGTCAAGCTGGGCATCCAGGATGGCGACAAGGTGGCGATCCTGGAAGGCCTCAAGCCCCGCGACACCGTGGTGGTGGACGGCGCCGACCGGCTGCGCGACGGGGCGGAGATCACCATTCCCGATCCGTCGCAGCAGAAGATCAACGCCCCTTCGTCCGGCGGCGAAGCCGATGCCGCGCGCGCCGCCCAGCGCGCCAGCGCGCAGGCCGCGATCGCCAAATCCTGCAGCGCAGACATTTCCAAGCTGTGCGGCGGCGAGACCGGGCGCGGCCAGATGCGCTGCCTGATGCAGAACCGCGCCTCCTTGTCGGACGATTGCAAGACCGCGATGGCGTCCTTACGCAGGGGGGCTCGCGCGGGTGGCGGCGGCGCGCGCTGACCGGCCGGTGATCCGCCCATGAACCCTTCCGCACCATTCATTTTAAGGCCGGTGGCGACGTCGCTGCTGATGATCGCCATCATGCTGGTAGGCCTGGCGGGCTATCGCTTCCTGCCTTTGTCGGCCCTGCCGCAGGTGGATTATCCCACCATCCAGGTGCAGAGCTTCTATCCCGGCGCCAGCCCGGACGTGATGACAACCTCGGTCACCGCCATCCTGGAGCGCCAGTTCGGCCAGATGCCGGGCTTGAAGGAAATGTCGTCGGTCTCCTCGGCGGGTTCCTCGGTCATCACCCTGCAGTTCGACCTCAATCTCAGCCTGGATGTGGCCGAGCAGGAAGTGCAGGCGGCGATCAATGCCGGCGGCAGCCTGTTGCCGCAGCTGCCGGTGCCGCCGGTCTATGCCAAGGTCAATCCGGCGGACGCGCCGGTGATCACCCTGGCGATCACATCCTCCAGCCTGCCGATCACCACGGTCGAGAACCTGGCCGATACCCGCATCGCCCAGAAGATCTCGCAACTGTCGGGCGTGGGGCTGGTGAGCATTTCGGGCGCCCAGCGGCCGGCGGTGCGGGTGCAGGCCAATCTGCAGCAGCTCGCTTCCTACGGCCTCAACATCGACGATCTGCGCACCACCATCAACAACAACAATTCCAACGCGCCCAAGGGCAGCTTCGACGGCGCCTCCCAATCCTACACCATCAACGCCAACGACCAGCTGCGCAGCGCCGAGGATTACGCCAATATCATCGTCGCCTATCGCAACGGTTCGCCGGTGCGGTTGTCGGACGTGGCCAAGGTGATCCAGGGCGCGGAGAACGACAAGCTGTCGAGCTGGGCCAACATGACGCCGGCCGTACTCCTCAACGTGCAGCGCCAGCCGGGCGCCAACGTCATCGCGGTGGTGGATTCGATCAAGCGCATCCTGCCCCAGATCGAATCCGGCCTGCCCGGCTCCGTGAAGGTGGAGGTGCTGACAGACCGCACCAACACCATCCGCGCCTCGGTGGCGGACGTGCAGTTCGAGCTGATCCTGGCCGTGGTCCTGGTGGTGCTGGTGATTTACGTCTTCCTGCGCAATCTGCCCGCCACCTTCATTCCCAGCCTGTCGGTGCCGCTCTCCATCGTGGGCACCTTCGCGGCGATGTATCTTTTGGGCTATTCGCTCAACAATCTGTCGCTGATGGCGCTCACCATCTCGGCCGGCTTCGTGGTCGACGATGCTATCGTGATGATCGAAAACATCACCCGCTATCTGGAGGAGGGCTATTCGCCCTACGAGGCGGCGATGAAGGGTTCGGGCGAGATCGGCTTCACCATCATGTCGCTGACCATCTCGCTGATCGCGGTCCTCATTCCGCTGCTGTTCATGCAGGAAGTGGTGGGACGGCTGTTCCGCGAATTCGCGGTGACGCTGTCCATCACCATCCTGATCTCGGCGGTGGTCTCGCTCACCCTGGTGCCGATGCTGTGCGCCAAGCTTCTGCGCAGCCACGCCCAGGAAGAGAAGCGGCAGGGCAGCTTCCGCAAGAAGACCGAAGCCTATTACGAGCGCTTCATCGCCGAATATGACCGGCTGCTGAAATGGGTGCTGGTGCACCAGCCTTTGACCATGGCGGTGGCGGTGGGAACGCTGGTCCTCACCATTCTTCTCTACATCGTGATCCCCAAGGGGTTCTTTCCGCTTCAGGACACCGGCTTCATCCAGGCCATCACCACGGCGGGCCCCACCGTCTCCTTCGAGGAAATGTCGCGGCGCCAGCGCCTGGTGGCGCAGAACATCCTCAAGGACAAGGATGTGGCAAGCCTGTCGTCCTTCATCGGCGTGGACGGGACCAATACCACCCTCAACAGCGGCCGCTTCCTGATCAATCTGAAGGACAAGGACGACCGCGACAGCATCAATGAGATCATGGACCGGCTGGCGGCCGACGCCCATGCGGTGCCCGGCATCACCTTCTATCTGCAGCCGGTGCAGGACCTCACCATCGATTCCACCATCAGCCGGGCGCAATACCAGTTCGTGCTGCAATCGGCGACCACCGCCGCGCTCAACGATTTCGTGCCCAAGCTGATCGCCGAACTGCAGAAATCCAAGGCGCTGCGCAACGTCTCGACCGATTTCCTGGACAAGGGCCTGTCGGCCTACCTGACGGTGGACCGCGACACCGCCGCCCGCTTCGGCATCTCGGCGGCGACCATCGACAATGCGCTCTATGACAGTTTCGGCCAGCGCATCATCTCGACCATCTTCACCGAATCCACCCAGCACCGGGTGATCATGGAGGCCGATCCGGCGCTGCAGAATTCGGTGGCCTCGCTGAACGACATCTATCTGCCGTCATCGGGAGGCGGGCAGGTGCCGCTGTCGGCCATCGCCCATGTCGACCAGCGCATGGTGCCGCTGCAGGTCAGCCATCTCAGCCAATTCCCCGCCGCCACCATCTCGTTCGACGTGGCGCCCGGCTATGCGCTCGGCACCGCGGTCGAGGCGGTGAAGGACGCCGAGGCCGCGGCAGGGTTGCCGCCGGGCATCACGTCGCAGTTCGAAGGCTCGGCCGTCGCCTTCCAAAGCACCTTGGGCAACGAAGTGCTCCTGATCATCGCCGCCCTGGTCACCGTCTATATCGTGCTGGGCGTGCTCTATGAGAGCTTCATCCACCCGGTGACCATCCTTTCCACCTTGCCGTCGGCGGGGGTGGGCGCGCTTCTGGCGCTGATCGTCACCGGTCACGATCTCAACATCGTCTCCATCATCGGCATCATTCTTCTGATCGGCATCGTCAAGAAGAACGCGATCATGATGATCGACTTCGCCCTCGAGGCGGAGCGCAAGGAAGGCAAGTCGCCCACCGAGGCGATCCATCAGGCGGCGCTGCTGCGCTTCCGGCCGATCCTGATGACCACGGTGGCGGCCCTGTTCGGCGCCCTGCCGTTGATGCTGGGCTCCGGCATGGGCTCGGAACTGCGCCATCCGCTCGGCATCTCCATCGTGGGCGGCCTTCTGGTCAGTCAGCTCCTCACGCTTTTCACCACCCCGGTGATCTACATCTATTTCGACCGCTGGGGCCGGGAGTTGCGCGAATGGCGGGCGCGGCGCCGCGGTGGCGATGCCGCGGCCGCGACACCCGGCTAAAGGGCGCGCCATGAACATCGTCGCCATCTTCACCAGCCGGCCGATCGCCACTGCCCTTCTGGCGATGGGCATGGCGCTGGCCGGGTTCGGCGCGCTGTTCCTGATGCCGGTGGCGCCATTGCCCAATATCGACCTGCCGGTGATCGTGGTCAGCGCCAATATGGCCGGCGCCAGCCCGGAAGTGATGTCGAACACGGTGGCGACGCCGCTGGAGCGGCACCTGGGGGCGATTTCCGACGTCACCCAGATGACCTCGCGCAGCTCGGTGGGATCGACCCAGGTGGTGCTGCAGTTCGACATCAGCCGCAATATCGACGGCGCGGCGCGCGACGTGCAGGCGGCGATCAATGCCGCCCATGCCGACCTGCCGGCGGCGCTGAGGTCCAATCCCACCTATTTCAAGTTCAACCCGTCGTCCTTCCCCATCATCGTGATGGCGCTGACCTCCAAAACCCTGACGCCGGGACAGATCTACGACCAGGCCTCCAACGTGCTGCAGCAGAAACTGTCGCAGATTTCCGGCGTCGGCGACGTGTCTTTGGCGGGGGCGGCCCTGCCGGCGGTGCGCATCGAGCTCAATCCCCGCGCCCTGTTCAAATACGGCATCGGCCTGGAAGACGTGCGGGCCGCCATCTCCTCCGCCAATGCCGGCGCCAACAGCCCCAAAGGCGCCATCGAGCAGGGCAAGGTCCGCTTCCAGGTCTATTCCAACGACAACGCCTCCCAGGCCGACGAGTACCGCTCGCTCATCATCGCCTACCGCAACAATGCGCCGGTGCGGCTGTCCGACGTGGCGGAGGTGGTCGATGGGGTGGAAAATATCCGCAACATGGGCATGGCGAACGGCCAGCCGGCGGTGCTGGTGAGCATCACCCAGCAGCCTGGCGCCAACGTCATCCAGGTGGTCGACGCCATCAAGGAGATCATTCCCCAACTGCAGCATGGCGTGTTGCCGCCCGCGGTCGATTTGACGGTGATCCAGGACACCACCGTCTCCATCCGCGACTCGGTCCAGGATGTGGAAATCACCCTGGTGCTTTCCACTATCCTGGTGGTGCTGGTGGTCTTCCTGTTCCTGCGCAACTGGCGCGCCACCCTGGTGCCGGCGGTCTCGGTGCCCCTGGCGCTGCTGGGTACCTTCGGAATGATGTATCTGCTCGAGTTCTCGCTCGACAATTTCTCCCTCATGGCGCTGATCATCTCGACCGGCTTTGTCGTCGACAACACCATCGTGGTGCTGGAAAATGTCACTCGCCACCTGGAAGCGGGCGAAAGCCGTTATCAGGCCGCGCTCAAGGGCGCGCAGGAAGTGGCCTTCACCGTCGTCTCGATGAGCATCTCGCTGGTGGCGGTGTTCCTGCCCATCCTCCTGATGGGCGGCATCATCGGCCGGCTGTTCCACGAATTCGCCATCACCCTGACCCTGGCGATCGTCTCGTCGCTAGTTGTCTCGCTGACGGTGACGCCCATGATGTGCGCGCATCTGGATTTCTCCCGCGAGCGCGAAAGCTGGTTCAAGCGGCTCGCCCGCCGCGCCTTCGAGGTCAGCCTGGATTTCTACCGCCGCTCGCTGGCCTGGTCGCTCGACAATCCCAAGACCATCATTTTCACTCTGTTCGTGGCGGTGGCGCTGAACTTCTACCTGCTCGGCATCATTCCCAAGGGCTTCTTCCCGGAAGTGGACGAGGGCCGCATCTTCGGCAATATCCGCGGCGACCAGAGCATCTCCTACCAGTCGATGCAGAAGAAGTTCGTGCAATTCGGCGACATCATCCGGGCCGATCCCGCGGTTGCGCAGGTGGCGGGCTCCATCGGCGGGGGCGGCGGCGGGCGGGGCGGCGGCGCCACCAACACCGGCCAGGTCTTCATCACCCTGAAGTCCCCGGCGGAACGCGGTTACATCAGTTCGGAAGACGTGATCGACCGACTGCGGCCCAAGCTCGAGGGCATCGCCGGAGCGCGCATGTTCATGCGCCCGATGAGTTCGACCGGGGTGCGCTCGGGTGGGCGCCAGGGCAACGGCTCGCTGCACTACACGATCCAGGCCGATACCCTGGACGAATTGAATCTGTGGGTGCCCAAGATCACCGAGGCGCTGCAGAACGTTCCCGAGCTGCAGGACGTCAATTCCGACCAGCAGGACAAGGGGCTTCAGCGCCAGGTCTCGACCATCTACAAGGACAAGAACCAGTATCATGTGGTGATGGAGGTGGCGCCGGAATTCTGGCAGAGCCCGGAAACCCTGCGCGACATCTATGTCTCGACCTCCGGCAATATCAGCGGCACCCAGTCCAGCGCGGGCGCCAGCGGCGCTTTCGCCGGCGCGACCACCACCACCGCATCGACGACGGGCACCGGCACCGACGCGGCGACGCAGGCCGCCGAGGCGGTGCGCAATCAGCAGCTCAACGCCATCACCTCGACCGGGCGCAATGGCGGCTCCACCGGCGCTTCCGTTTCCACCCGGGTGGAGCGGATGGTGCCGCTGTCGGCGTTCGTGAGTTACGGGCCGGGCACCACGCCCCTGTCGGTCAACCACCAGGGGCCTTTCGTCGCCACCACCTTCTCGTTCGAACTGCCCAAGGGCGTGACCGAGGACCAGGCCTCGCGCGCCATCGACCGCACCATGGCCGCCATCCATGTGCCGATCTCGGTGCATGGCGAGGCGGCGGGCACCTTGCAGCTGGCCCGCCAGTCGCTGGCGAACCTGCCGCTTCTGTTCGTCGCGGCGATCCTCACGATCTATATCGTGCTGGGCATTCTCTATGAAAGTTATGTCCACCCGTTGACCATTCTTTCGACCCTGCCATCGGCGGGCGTGGGCGCGGTGCTGGCGCTTCTGATCTTCAAGACCGATTTCAGCCTGATCGCCTTCATCGGCGTCATCCTCTTGGTCGGCGTGGTCAAGAAGAACGCGATCATCATGATCGATTTCGCCATCGACGCGCAGCGGCGGGAAAATCTCAGTTCGCGCGAAGCGATCTATCGCGCCTGCCTTCTGCGCTTCCGTCCCATCATGATGACCACGATGGGCGCGATCCTGGGCGCCCTGCCGCTGGCGGTCGGTATCGGCGAAGGCTCGGAGATGCGCGAGCCCCTGGGCATCTCGATCGTGGGCGGTCTGGTCTTGAGCCAGGCGCTGACGCTCTACACCACGCCGGTGGTCTATCTCTATCTGGATCGCTGGCGGCTTGCCTGGAAGCGGAATTGGAACCGCTGGTATCACGGCAAGATGGGCGCCGGCCATGGCGAAGCGCCGGCCCCCGCCGAGTGAGCCGGCTGCCATGGCGCAGGTCTAAATATCGAAGCTAGAAGTTCGGCAGATTCTCGTCCGGCGCCTTGCCGCCATTGATCTGGGCGGCGCGGTTCTGACGATAGAGGCTGCGGGTGGTGGCGTAGAAATCGATCGACGACCGTTCGATCTGCTGCACCACATCGATGTTGGCGGCGCGCTCGTCGAGCACGCCCAGCCCGCCGCGGATGATCATGTAGAGCGTGGAATTGTTCCAGGTCATGTAGGTGAGCGGATCGAAAGCGATATCGGCGCCAGCGCCGACCAGATCGCGCGGCGGCTTGGGCCCGACAAAGGGCAGCACGAGATAGGAGCCTTCCGACGCCCCGGCCTTGCCCAGGGTGATGCCGAAATCATTGTCGTGGCCGGGAATGCCCATCTTGGCGGCGACATCGACCAAGCCGGCGACACCGATGGTGGAATTGATCACGAAGCGGCCCAGGGTGTCGGTCGCCTTCTCGCCCTCGCCCTGCAGCACGTCATTGGTGAAGATCACCGGTGAGTTCAAATTGGTGAGGGCGTTGTGGATGCCTTCGCGCGCCGGCTCGGGCACCGCGCTGCGGTAGAATTTTGCCACCGGCCGCGCGACGGCATGATCCAGCTTCACGTCGAAATCGAAAATGGCGCGGTTCGTCGGTTCCCAGGGGTCGTTCTGAGCGATCGATTCCGGATCGTCGGTAGCGCAGGCACTGGCCAGAAGGGCGGCGCCAAAGGCAGCCAGGAGAGCAGGACGAAACTTCATACCCCACCGAAATATATGATTATAAATAAGAAACGGTTACGGTCGACTCGACGCCTTCAGATAACGCCTAATATCGGTATTGGTGCCCCCCGGGACAAGGGGGCGCGGGCACCCCCGGCGGCATAGCGGTCCCCCCGAAACCGGCAGATGCTCGCAAGTTGCCGATGACAAATTCTCCATCGATTCCCCAGGCCGGGAATAGGCGCCCGCAATCGTCAGGCTTACCCGGCGGCATTTTTGGTACGAAAAGGAACATGGGAGGCGCGTCCGCGCCATCCTCCGGCGACGAGCTGCAGCCAGCCGGTCATCGCCGCCAGGTCGAGAAAATAAAGATAGCGATAATCGCAGGCGACCGAGACGACGAAGAAGCTTGCCGCGAACAAGAGGGCGGCGATCTCGAGTCCCGCCACCGCGATGTCCGCCGTGGTCCCCCGCAGCACCAGCAATACCAGCGCCAGCAGGGCCAGCGCGCCGTAGAAGATGTGCGACAGGACCGGCGTGCGGAAGAAATGCGCGACATAGCGGTAGAGCCAGCGGTCCTGCGCGCGAATCCGGGGCGCAAGGCCCAGCCGCTTCACCGTGTCGGGCGGCCCATCCACGCCCACCACGTCGGGATGGCAGAGCAGCAGATCCGGCGGCGCCAGCACCCAGCCAAAGACCGGAAGGCGCATGCGCAGATAGAGCAGGGGATGGGCGGCGATCAGCGCACGCCATTGCGCGAAGATCGCGCCGGGCGGCGCGCGATAGATCGCGTCCGTCAGCACGGAAGAATTTTCCAGCGTGTCCATGAGATGCGGCGAATAAAGCGGCACGCCCTCCTTGCGGATCGCGGCGGCGAGGGCGGGCGCTTGTTCTTCAAGCCGGGCGAGAGGAAGGGAGGGGGCGAGGCGCAGCATGCCCGTCAGGTCATAGGTCTGGGCCAGGCGAATCTGGTTGGCGGCGCCCTGGCCGTGATCGCTGCGCAAGGACAAGGCGAAATTCGCCGACCCGATGACGACAAGGCTCGCGGCGAGAAATCCCAGGCCGTATCGCCAGCCCGCGCGAAGCGGCTCCAGGCGCGCGGCGATCAGCCCAAGCGCGACGGCGGCCACCGGCAAGAGCAGGATGCCGTTCTGCCGTGCCAGCGCCGCCAGCGCGAGGCCGAGCGCCGCCACGCCCAGCCAGGCATGGCGTCTTGTGGGCGAAGGCCAATCCTGTGCCGCGGCGCAAAGCGCGGCGAAGCCGGCGATACCGGCATTGGCGAACAGCACGTCCTTCCAGATCGTGCCTTGGTAGAGAAGAAGCTGCGGGGTGAGAAAGATCGGCAAGAGGACGATGGAAACCGCAAGTCCCGATCCGGCGCGCCGCAGGAGAAGAAGCCACGCGCCCAGAAGCAGCAGCGCCACGAAGATGAGATAGAGACCGGTGCCGGGCAGAAGTCCGTCGAACAGGCCCAGCAGCCAGGCCATGACGGGCGGATGCCAGCTGTCGTAATGGCCGCTTCGCCCATCGGCCAGTTGCACCACGGAGTCGTAAGACATCTGGCCGGGCCAGTTCAGCGCCAGCAAAAGGCCGAAGCCCAGCACCAAGACACCTTGCGACAGCAAGATCGGGAATTTTTCCCGGCTTTTATCCAAAGCGTGCCCGCTTTCCCGCAACAGTGCCGCGATTTAGCGCGATTGCGGCGCCATCGCACTTCTTTTCGCGAGCCCGTTCTATTACAGCTTCGGCGCCGAACAATCGGGGCGAGCAC
>JAFKFF010000065.1:6115-13653 GCA_017307315.1 Alphaproteobacteria bacterium | reverse complement strand
TACGCGCCGCAAGGTTATCCGTTCGCCTTCACCAACGGCATTCAGGCGTCGCATGTCGAGGTCGATGTCGAGACCGGTTTCGTGAAAATCCTCAAGCACTGGGTGGTGGAGGATTGCGGGCGTGTCATCAATCCGCTGCTGGTCGACGAGCAGATGCGCGGCGGCGTGGTGCAGGGGCTCGGCGCGGCCTTCTTTGAGGAATGCCTCTACAGCGACACCGGCCAGCTCATCAACGGCTCGCTCGCGGATTATCTGGTGCCGATGGCGGTCGAGATGCCCGACATCGAGATCGCGCATGTGGAAACGCCCACGGCCGACACCGAACTGGGTGCCAAAGGCTGCGGTGAGGCGGGCACCGCGGCATCGCCGCTCCTGCCGTGGAGCAGGAAAAAACCGCCGCCCGCGACCAGAGCGATCGCCATGGCTCCAAGAAAAGCATGCCTTTTCAGGCGCTTGGACGACCCCAGAGGCTGGCCGATGAATTTCTCGGTCCGCGCCAGTTCCGCGAAATTGGACATGAAAATCCCCGAATTCTGTAATGCTTGGCACAGATATGGATCTGGACCCGGGGCTTCAAGGTTCTTATGTAATGATCGATACAATAATTTTGGGAGGCACCCATGCGGACGGGACGTCCCAGGGGCTTTTGTGTAGAGGATGCGCTTGACCGGGCGATGACGGTTTTCTGGCGCCGCGGGTACGAAGGCGCCTCGATGAGCGAGTTGACCGCCACCATGGGCATCGCCTCGCCCAGCCTTTATGCCTGTTTCGGCAACAAGGAAGGGCTCTTCCGCGCGGTGCTGGAACGCTATGACGAGCGCCGCAGAAGTTTCATGGACCGGGTGCTGGCGGCACCGACCGCCGCCAAGGTGGCCGAGGCCTATCTGCTGGGCGCGGCCGAGTTCGCCGTCGATACCGGCGGACAGAACCCACCCGGCTGCCTTCTGTTGCAGAGCGGGCTCTCCTGCGGCGATGCCGACATTCCGGACGAGTTGGCCCGCCATCGCGCGGAAAAGGAGGCCGCCTTGCGCAAGCGTTTCGAGCAGGCGCGCAAGACCGACGATCTTCCCAAAGACGCGGACCCGGCCGCCCTCGCCCGCTATCTGATGACGGTTTCCAACGGCGTCTGCGTCCAGGCGGCCTCGGGCGCATCGGCGGAGGAATTGCAAGACATCGCCCGGATGGCGTTGAAAGCCTGGCCAGCTGCAGGCGCGAAATCCCGCAAGGCGAAAGCCAAGGCGCAGGCCTGAGCTTTCACAGATCGACGATCAGCCGCGTCTCGATCAGCCGGCCGCTGCGTCCGTAAAGCTTGTAAGCGCCCGCCCCGGCCAATTCATAGTTGCGGGTGTTGAAGATATTGGTCGCAGAAAGCCGCAGCGATGCAGGCTGATCATGCAAGCGGAACCGATAACGCGCGCCCATATCCACCATGGTGTAGTCGGGAATGGAGACGAGATTGTTCCGCGTGGCAACCACACTGCCGGAATGGCGCACGCCCATATCCAGCGAGCCATCCTCGAAGCCCGGCGGGCGCCATTCCAGGTGCAAGTCGATCTTGCGGCCGGCGATCCCGACCGGATGCTTGCCGACCACGCCGAGGTCGACGGCCTGACCGGTGACTTCCGGTTGCGAAAAGACGGCGCCTGCGACGATGTCCAGCCTCGGCGTGATATTTCCGGACAGGGAGAATTCGACGCCCCTGTTCTGCGTATCGCCGAGCGGGCCGAACCGGTTGGAGGCGTCGAGGTTAAGATAAGGCTTTTGGATATCGAACAGCGCGACCACGAGCTTGGCGCCATCATACAGATTGTAGCGGATGCCCAGATCTTTCTGGCTGGTTTTGATCGCCGGCAAAGCCTCGTTGCGGTTGGAAGCATTCTGCGGCGCCACGCCGCTTTCCTCCAATCCCCGCGTAAAGCTCCCAAAGATGGCGAGATCGCTGGAGATAAATCCGGTGAGCGCCGCATCGAAAAGCCAGGGATCGTCCTTGGACACCACGGCCGCCTGGCCCGGAACGACGGTCTTTTTATTGTAGCGGCTCTTCTGAATACCGAGCCCGATCTGGCCGACGTTTCGCCACAGGCCTTCATACGTCAATCCGACCGTGGTCTGGCTGACATGGTCTGTCGTCTGAGGCCCGTACTGGAACGCCGGCTTGGTGCCGTGAAGGCGTTGGTTGATGGCGACCGGCCCAAGATCGACGGAATCGAACCCGTCATAGAGGCTGTTGCGGTCGCGCATGCGCAGCGAGAAGATGGCGCGATGCGAGCGCGGCCCATCCTCGAAGGCACGCTCCAGGCGAATTTCGCCGCTGGTCGACCGGCGGCTGGTGGGCGGATCGGAATAGATAGTCATGTCGCCGACGCCCTGCCGGTCCAGCCCGGTCAGCAGCGCGTAATGTTGGGCGAGCTTTTTCTCTTCCGAACGGAAAATGCCTATGTTGAGGTTCAGCCCGGCCGGCAGCCGGGCTCGGACGATATTGCCGTAATTAACCAGGAAGCGGCGGTTGAGCGCCCATTCCGGCGCATCGGACCGTCCGGCGGGAAACGGCGACGGCAGGAAAGAGCCGTTGGGGACATACGTAAACCAGACCTTGCCGACATAGACGTCGGACCGCGACCAGAATGGCATGATCTCGAAGCCGGGCGCGGGACGCCAGCGTGCGGTGACGCCTTCATTATGCTCGTAATTGCTCGCACCGCCCACGAACATATTGCGATTGAATCCGACGCCGGCGCCTATGCTCAGCTTGTCGTCCATCAGCGGCGTTGCACCATCCAGCTCCAATGTCGCGGCACCATGATTGGAGACATTGACCAGGCTGGTGAGCTGGACTGTGTCGCCGGGCTTGCGCAGCAGGTAATCGACCACGCCCGTCGGCGCGGGAAAGGCATATCCCTGGGCGGCAATCCCGACGCGGATCCTGGAGGATTCCTGCAGCCGCGGGTTCAGCTCCGCGACCTGATCGAAATAAAGTCCTTCGATGCGGACATTTCCCGCATCGGTGGGCGAAAAGCCGCGCACATTGGATGAGGTGTAGAGGCCGATCTCCTCGTTACCGACGCTGGTTCCGAACGCATCGTCGGCCTGGGCGACCGCGTTTTCGCCCGCACGCTGGCCTAAGGCGGGCGTTCCCGCCGCCAGCGTCAGGAAGACGGCCAATGCCGCATGCGAAATACCGAACCGTGTGCCCCTCATGAACGCAGATGCCCCAACTCTTTGATAGCGGAATGGAAATGACCGGCGATGCCGGTCCGCCGGACCGTGACGATGAAAGAGCTTTGCTGTCAAGACAGGTTGCAATTCTGATTGCTCGTCAGTTTCCGGGTGCGAAAGGAAAACGCCCGCCTTGAAGCGTGGACGTTTTCGCCTGCGAAAACCTCATGCCGGCGCGCGGCGCCGGATGGCTGCCTTACGACGCTTTCTTCTGCCGATCGAGCCAGGCATCGAGTTTCTTGAAATCCATGATGCCGGTCATGCCGGTCACCTTGCCGTCACGCCCGATCAGAAGCGTATAGGGCATTTCCCCGCGCCAGCGCGGATCGATCTCGAACCGCAGCCGCTCCTCGAAACTGTCGGCGAAAAGCCAGTTTTCCTGACTGTCCAATCCGGCCTTCTTCAATGCCGCCGTCACCTCTCCCGGTTCGTCGCCAAACGGACTGGCATCGACCAGAATGAGCTTGAGATCGGCGCGCTTCTTCAGCGCGGCAGTCCAGTTCGGCAGTTCCGCGAGACACGGCCCGCAGGTCAGTCCCCAGAAATGGACCACGATGGGCTTTCCGGCATGCGCCTGGCGCAAAGTCTTCCAGCTGCCGCGCACGAAGGGGTGAAGGTCGGCGGCGATGGCGGCGCTGCCGGAAAGCATCAGCAGCGTAACGACGCCTGCCAGGATTTTCGTCTTCATGGTTTGTCCTCGAGCGGAATGAAGCGGTAACCCTCCATCTTGGTCATCCAAGACAGGTAAATCTTATGGCCGTCATTGGCGAGCATGGGATGATCGGAAGCATCCTCGGTCCTGGCAACCGTGCGGACCGGAGACCAGCGCGCCCCGTCGTCATGGGAAACCCGGCCGTTCACGACCGAATTCTCGCCATCGAACTCTTTCCACACGATCCAAACCGTGCCCGGCACCGCGCCCACATAGGGGCGGGAGCGTTCGTGATCCGGATTGCCCAATGTCATGGGCGCGGAAAAATGCGCCCCCTTGTCGGTCGAGCGGGCATAGAACAGCCCCTTGCGCGCATCGCCTTGCGTGGACCAGACCACATGATAGGCGCCGGCTGAGGAGATCGCCAGGCTGGGCCCCTGATGCGGACAACCATTCAGGCGCCAATTGTCCACCGCGACCCGGTGCATCGGTCCGGGTGTGTTTGCGTCCTTGAAGCTCAGGAGCGCATGGTCGCGCACGGTGCCGCCGAAGACGTTGCGGAACACCACCACCGGCTGGTCCGGCCCGTTGAAACCCACCCCGATGCGGCAGCATTCGCAGGTATTGTCCAGCGCGATCCGCGACGGCGTGAAATGCGCGCCGCCATCCTTCGACCAGGCATAGGCCAGCGCCGCGCCGGGATAGGTCTTGCCTTTCTTCGCCGCCGCCACGACGCCGCGCTTGTCCAGCCAGGTGGCGAACAGATCACCATTGGGGCTGACCGCCAGCGCCGCGAAACGCTGGCTGGCGGTATTGTCCACCAGCGGCCTGGGCGCGCTGAAGCTCTTGCCCTGATCGGTCGAGCGGCTGAAGAAGACTTCCGCGTTGTAGTTGTTGTCCTTGAAGATGGCATAGCTCACGAACACGCGTCCCTGCGCATCGACCGCGATGGCGGAGCGGGCATCCGGACCGTTATCCAAATGCACCTTCTCGGGCGTGATCGCCACAGGCGCGGAAAATCTGCGGCCGCGGTCCGTCGAATGGGTGACATAG
Organism: Alphaproteobacteria bacterium; assembly: GCA_017307315.1. Lineage (GTDB taxonomy): Bacteria > Pseudomonadota > Alphaproteobacteria > Micropepsales > Micropepsaceae > Rhizomicrobium. Next base: position 8,732 of record JAFKFF010000065.1, on the reverse strand, counting down.
ACCTTGTTGTCGACATCGAATGCCAGCCACAGGCTTCCGTCCGGCGCCAGGGTGGGCGTGACGGTGCTGGCGCAGCCGAGCCTGGCGTCCTTGCAGGCGCCGCCCGTGCCGTGGGACATCCCGCCCATGGGCATTCCGCCCATCGGCGCCTCTGGCGCCGCGGCCAGCGCGCCGGCGCCTGCAAATCCCATCGTGGTGGCCAGCAGCGCGGCACGCAGCAAGCCACCCCTGGATATCGCGCGTTTCATCCTGACAATTGTCATAGCGCGATCCTCACACCGGCGGTGACGTTGAACGGAATGCCCAAAGCGGGAATGGTCGAACCCGAAATGGTGGAGCCGTTGGTGGTGGTCAGAGCCAGGCCCTGATCGTAATAACGGCGCCCGAAGATGTTCTGTGCCACGAAATATAGGTCAAAGCCGTCCTTGAAGCGATAGGTTCCCCCCAAGTCGAACAAGGTGGCCGCATCGTTGAACTTGGTGTGCGACGTGTTGTTCCAGAAACCGGGAAAGCTTTTTCCCGTGAGCGAGAAGGTCAGATCGGGAGTCGCCTGCCAGTCGAGGCCGCCGGTGATCGTCCAGCGCGGCACCTGCCCCAATTGCTGGCGGATGGGATCTGGTATGACCCCCGCCGAAGGCGTGGTGTAGTTCGAACTGGTGAGATAGGCGTCGGTCACGGAGACGCCGCCATTGAACGACAGCGTGTCCAGGATCGCCCAGTCGCCCAGGATCTCGAAGCCCTTCAAGGTGGCGTCGCCGGCATTCACATACTGGCGCAGCGAGCCGCCCGCGATGCCGACGATGCCGGTACCGCAATAATTGTTCGCCGCGGAGCAACCGCTTTGCACCGTCGCGTAATCGATGAAGCGCCTGAGACTGTTGGCGTAAGCCGTCACAGAGACATGGAAATTGTCTCCGTTCCAGTCGATGCCGATCTCGCGGCCGAAATTGGTCTGCGGCTTCAGATTCGCGCTGAACGTCGTGTAGTTGGTGCCGGAAATGAAGCTCCGGTACATCTGGTTCATTCCCGGAGCGGCGAAATTGCTGTAGACCGCCGCCCGCAGATTGAACCCGCCCGGAAGAAAGTATTTCACGCCCAGGCGCGGCGAGAAATGATCGTAATCGGCATCCGGTACCACCGCGCCGATCGGCGAACCGCGGAAATTGCCCGAGATCGAGCCATTGACCGCCTGCCAGAAATCCTCGCGTACGCCCGCAGTGACCTGCAAGGGAATGCTGTCGGGCTTCCAGGTCGCCTGGGCATAGATGCCTTGGAACTGGTGCTTGGCATCGGCGACCAGAACCCCTGTCTGCGCCGTGGCGGAGAAAAGGTTGAGCGGATCATGCGCCCAAATATCGCGCGCATCGACGCCGATATTGATGTCCTTGAACGCGCCCCAATCCGCCTGGAGGAACACCGAGCCGCCCAGATGGTGATAGGTGACTTTCTCGGTCTGCGAGACGAAGGGCCCGCCCGCCTGGGGATTGAAGATGGTGTAGGAGGTGTTGGACGCATTCTGCGTGTACATCTGGCCCTGGCCATACCAGCCGGTGAAATTCAGGCTGGCATCCTCGGACAGGGTATGCGAGCCGCCGCCCGCGATCCGGTCGGTCTGCCAGGCGTTGCGGGTATTCTCCCACACCAACCCATGCTCGCCGATGCGATGATGGGTCATGGAGAGATAGAAGGCTGTTTCGGAGTCCGGCGCGTAGACGGCGGAGACCCGGTAATTCTCGTTCTGCGAGGAGGTCGGGGTCATGTGCGGGTTGCGGTATTGCGCCGGGGTCTGAAAATAGCCGTCGGTGCGGCTGAAGCTGACATCGCCGCCCACCACCAGGCCGCCGCCGATATCCTTGCCCCCCGTCGCCTGCCCGTTGAAGGTGCCGAAGGATCCGCCGCTGAGATCGAGGGTCACACCGTCGCCGGGCTGCTTGGTGACGACATCGACAATGCCGCCCATCGCCAGATTGCCCCAGGAACTGGAGGCACCGCCGCCGCGGATGACCTGCAGCGATTGCACCGAGCCTTTGGGCACCTGCGCCCAGTCCACGGTGCGGAAGAAGGGGTCATTGGCGGGAACCCCGTCGATCAGGAGCAACGTGTTGATGTTGGTCGAGGTGCCGAAGCCCCGGATCGAGAAAGGCTGGCCGGTGGGATGCAGCTGGGAGCCGGGCTGCTGCGAGGTGAAGATGCCCGGAATCTTATTGACCACCTGGTCGATGCTGACCTGCGGCGCCTGCAGCAACTGGTCGCTGGAGAGGACCGTGGAGCTGACGTCGAGATTCTCCTGCGCGGTGCCGCGGGTCGCGGTCACGGTGACGAATTCGACATTGCGGGCGGCGTCTTGCGCCTCCGCCGACTGGAACAAAGACGGTGCGATCAAAAACGCGGCCGCCACAGAAAAGGAGACGACGCCTCCGCGCGAAATACACGAATAACTGGACATGATATCCTCTGAAAAATCTGAACCACCGCTGCGGCACGGCCGCGCGGTTCCCGAAAGCCAGGTCAGATCTCAGAAGATGGCGGAGCGCGGGGCGATTGCGGCTGATAGCGCGCGACAACCAGAACACGCTGTTCGTTGGCGGGCGGCTGGACGAGACGAACCGCCAATTCC
>JAFKFF010000065.1:0-6107 GCA_017307315.1 Alphaproteobacteria bacterium | reverse complement strand
GCGGGCGCGGAATCGACCGCCGGCGTACCGCCATGCGAGGCGGCCGCGTAAGGGCATTCCTGATGATGATGCCCGCTCGCGGGCGCCTTGCCGTCATCGCCCGAGCCATGATGCATGGACGACATGTCCATGCCCGGCATCATCATCGCCATGTCGGCATCCGACATGCTCATGGGCATGTCGCAAGGAATCAGGGCGGTTTCGCCGAAGCCCTCGGGATTGGGCATCCAGCCCAACGGCAACAGCGCCCGGAAAACCATCGCGGCGACGGCCAGGCTCACTGCGGCTCTGCGCGCCACCGAGAACATGGGGGCAAAATCCACCCGAACCCCCGTCAGGTCAAGTTCTACGCCGTGAAAACAAGCGGAAAGCGTTACCGGAAGGGATAAATTCCCGGCCGGATCGGGCGAATTCGGGCAAGGAACGCCCGATACGCAGCATTGCTCTCATTTGCCGCGACGGCCAGTCGCGCCCACCCGCGCGGCCGAACGCCTCAGCTTCAGATCAGATACAGCTTCCGCAGATGGACGATCTTTTCATCGTCAAGCCCGAAGCGCGCCTTCGCCAGTTCAATGGGCCCGCCATATTTGCGGTCCATCTCGGCCAGCGCCGCTTCCATCACCGCGGGGTCGGATCCCATCAGAACCTGCAGAACATCCTTGGGCATGCTTGCGAACGCTTCGGCCTGTTCGCGCGACAGTCCGGGCGTTTTTCCGGTCTGCCTGATCTGGTTCATGTAAAGCGATGGCGGGGTATAGACCTGGGTCAGGGCATAATCGGCCACGATCTGTGCGCGCGGCACGCCCAGCACCGACAGGATCAGCGCCGCGCCGACGCCGGTGCGGTCCTTGCCCGCCGAACAGTTGAAGGCCAGCGGGGCCTGACGCCGCACCAGCCGGGCGAACATGTCGGTATATTGCGGCGTGAGGAATTCGGTGAAGCTGATATAGTTCGCCGCGAAGGCAGCGATGGCCTCGCCGCGGGTTTTGGCATTCTGCATCTGCGCCAGCGCCGGCATCTCGTAATCGGTGCCCGCCACCGCTGTCGTCTCGGTCTTGAGGAAAGGATTGGGCTGCTCGTTGCGCTCGCCGATGCTTCGCAGATCGCAGATCACCGTCAGGCCCAGCGCGGTCAGATAGTCCATGTCTTTCGGCGTCAGCCCGTTCATCACGCCGGAGCGATACAGTTGGCCCCAGCGCACCTGGCGCCCGTCGGGAACGCGATAGCCGCCCAGATCGCGGAAATTGCGCCCTCCCTGCAGCGGCAACAGGCGCTCGGCGACCCGGCATTGCGTCCCATCGGCCGCCTGCAGCAGCAGATAGGGCCTGGGGCTTACGGCAAGCGGCAGTTCGGCGATACCGCCCTTCAGGCCTGCCTTGACCTCCCGCATGAGAGACGGCGTGGCGGCCGGATCCGACGAGACGAAGACCGAAAGCGGGCCCTGCCCCGCGCGCCATGTCAGTTTCATCGCTTCGGGCGACATCCGTACCGCCTCGGCTTCGACCGGCGTGCCCGCAAATGCCCGCGGCGCGAGCGCGAAAACGCTGCCTGCGACGGCGGCGCTCTTCAAAAAGAAACGGCGATCCATGATGTCCTCCCAAATCGAATTCCAGGCCGGTTGCGTGGCAAGCCTCAGAAGCGGAACTTGCCTTCGATCCCGTAGGTGCGCGGCTCGTTGAAGATCCCGTAGGTGCCGAGCGAGGGGTTGAAATTCTTCAGGAACCCATGGCGCTCGTTGAAGAGATTGCGCGACCACAAAGCCAATTCCATCGTCGCGCCCGATTGCGTTACAGGGATTTCGCTCAGCGCCAACCGTCCGTTCACGAGCAAGGACGCATCGCTCAAGGTCGGGTCGGTGGTGCTGGTGTACTGCCCATCGCTGTAGCTGGCGTCCAGATGCACGCCCAGAATGGCGCCGTCGAGCGGCCGGTCGTAATCAGCCCCCACGCTGGCGGCGTTCTGCGGCGTATAGAGCGGATAAACTACCGATTGCGCGTTGGTGAAAGGGTTGAAGGCCTGCGACAATGATATCCTGGTGTAGGCATAGTTCGCCGACAGCGTCAGGCCGTCGATCGGCTGCACGGTGAAATCCGCCTCGATGCCCCGGGTTCTTCCCGTGGCGGCATTGGTCGTCTCCAGCGTGCCGCGATTGTTGTTGAGAATGATGACGCTGAAGTCGACTTGAACATCCTTGAGATCGCCATAATAGGCCGCGACGTTCAAGCGCGCCCGCTGATCCCAGAATTCGGTCTTGGCGCCCACTTCGAACATCGAGACGGTTTCGGGATTGAAAGCCCGATAAGTGAGCGAGCGGGAATTGGCGCCGCCCGCCTTATAGCCGGTGCTCCATTTGCCATAGAGATTGACATCCGGCGCGACCTCGACCGCCAGGTTGACCAGGGGATCGAACCTGTTCCAATGCCTGTGGAGCGGTATCGCCCCCGTAACGGTCTGCCTGTTGGCGTCGACATAGCTGGGCACCGCGCCATTGACGGTATCGAGCGCCCCCGCCTTGGCGTCATGGGTGAGCCGGCCACCCAAGGTCAGGTGCGCGATCTCGCCAGCGAAGGCCGGTGTCCACACCGCCTGACCGAAGACGCCGTAGCTTTCGGTCGCGACATGGCTGGCGCGGTCGAAGGGAATCTTGCTCAGGTCCAGGGACAAGAATGTGTAATCCGTGCCGGTCGCGTTCCACTGCAGGGAATTCGGCGTCTGCGCGTTGTCGTGAACCGCTTCATTGTAATAGAAGGCGCCCGCCACATATTGCAGCTCCGGCGCCCTGCCGATGAGCTGAAATTCCTGGCTGTATTGGTGCTGATAGACATTCGCCAGGCTGTAACGGCTGAAGGCGCCGTTCGGCGCGAAAGCCGACAATGCCGCTTCGCCATTGTCGAACTGGGACTGGCTCAGGTGGCGGTAGGAACTGATCGATTTGACTTCGATGTCGTCGGTGACGTTCCAGCTCAGATTGAGGCGATGGCCACTGGTGGTTCCGACACTGGGCTGCAGCGGCACGCCGACATTGGCGCGGCCGGCGGCCTTGGGCTGCTCCGGCGCCAACGGCGCGAGAGCGAGCGAGCCTTTCTTTAAAGTCTGGACATAGAAGGGCGTGGTGCCGTCATAGGACGCATCGAAAGCATATTCGGCGGTGAAACCGTCGGTCGGGCGCCATTGCACCGTCGCGGCAAAGCCGCGCTTGTCGTAGGAATCGAAATCGGGCTGGCCGGATGTGGTGGGATTGACCACCGCGCCGTCCCGCTTGCTCAAAAGACCATCGATCTTGATGGCGACATCGTGAAAGGCGGGCAGATTGATGTGGGCGGCGGCGGTATAGCCGTTGAAATTGCCATAGCCCAGGGTGGTATCGATGCCGAACGCGCCGGTCGGCGCCTTGGTGACGATGCTGATCGCGCCCCCTTCGGTGTTGCGGCCGAACAACGTTCCTTGCGGCCCCTTCAGCACCTCGATGCGCGAGACGTCGTAAAGCGCAGAGCCCAACCCCTGCGCGCGGCCGAGATAAATGCCGTCGATATAGACGCCCACCGCCTGATCGCGCGCCGGCTGGTTGGCGTCACCCAGAGCGCCGATGCCGCGCATGCCGATGGTGAGAGCCGAATTGCGCGCGAAAAAAGGCGCGACCCGCAGCGAGGGGATCGTGCCGTCGCCCAGATCGTCCAGCGAAAGCACATGGCGATCCGAGAGATCGTTGCCGCCCAGCACTGAAATCGCGATCGGCGTATCCTGAAGGTTGGTTTCGCGCTTCTGCGCGCTGACCACCACTTCTTCAAGTCCCGCGGCCCCGCCGGCCGCGGCGACCGCTGCTTGCGCCCAGGCCTGCCCGTGAGAACCCAGGATCGCGGCGCCTGCAAGAAGGCCGAGAGAAAAGCCGAACGGCCGATTGCGATTGAACGTCATGACACCTCCAGATCGACCCCAACCCAACGCCGGGTGCGCAGGTCGATAGAAGGTGGCTATGAAGATCGGGCGACCTTCGAGTTTCGCTTTTGCGAAACCGAAAGCCGCCCGATCAAACGCCTGTTGATATCTTCAAATGCCGCTGCACGCCGCCGGCATGCGATGCCTGCCTACTTCGGCGTCACGCGAAGCAGCGCACCCGGATTGGCATCCTCGATCAGCCAGAGCGCACCATCCGGCGCCACTTCGACGTCCCGGATGCGATGGCCCATATCCCAGCGTTCGGCCATCTTGGCGCCACCCTTGCCGTCGAATGTGACCCGGAGAAGCGCCTTGCTATCCATGCCGCTGATGAGGCCCGAACCCTGCCATTGCGGGAACATCGCGCCTTTGTAGAAAATGAGATTGCCCGGCGCGATCACCGGATTCCAATAGATCACCGGCTTGACCAGATCGGCGCGCGTATCGGGGCTGGCGATCGGCACGCCGTTATAGTTGGTGCCGTAGACTGTCAGGGGCCAGCCGTAATTCTTGCCCGGCTCGATGAGATTCAACTCGTCGCCGCCACGCGGGCCATGTTCAACTTCCCACAAGCGGCCATCCGGCGCGAATGCCAGGCCATAAGGCGTGCGGAAGCCGGTGGCCCAGGTCTCGGATGGCGTCAAATTCGACCCGGGAAATGTGTAGTTGCGCAACACCGGCGCCGTTTTGGCCGCTTCGGTATCGCGCGGCGGGTCGATGATGGGAACGCTGGCCGCGCCGGCCTTTCCGGCTTGCGGATTGCCGGGGGCGGGCTTGCCGTCCAGGGTCAGGTGCAAAATCTTGCCCAGCGGCGAATTGGGGTCCTGCGCGGGCGTCATGCGCTGGCGCTCGCCCACCGTCAGGAAAAGCGATTGACCATCCGGCGCGAAAGCGATCGCGGCGCCGAACTGGCCGCCCCGGCCGCCGGCGCCGTCGCGCCAGATCACTTGCAGGCCTTCCAATTTCGCCGTGCCGCCGTCCAGCGCCAGCCGGGCGCGTGCCAGGGCAAGGCTCGAGCCGCCTTCATGCGGCTCCGAATAGGTCAGATAAACATTATGGTCGGTCGCATAATGTGGGGAGACATAGACACCCAGCATGCCGCCCTGCCCGCCATATACGACCGCAGGGACATTGGCGACCGGGGTCTTGGCGCCTTGCTGCGTCACCAGCCACAGCGGGCCGACCTTTTCGGTGATCAGCATGCGCCCGTCGGGAAGAAAGGCGATGCGCCAGGGCAGGTTGAAGGTCGCCACCTGTTTGGTGGCGAAAGGCAAATTCGAGTCGGATTTCTGGTTGCCGGCATTGACCTGCGCCTGAGCCCCGGTCGAGAGCAGCAGCGCCAACAGGGCCGTCGTCGCCAATTTCGTCATCTATCGTCTCCGAAATGAAAATCGCTTTCGAACAATCGAGGCGTCTCGCGGGACAGCGAAAAGACGCCTCCTGCGCCTACTCCATCTTCAAGCAGGGCCGCCGTCAACATCCGGTGAGCCTCCACATGGATTATGGTGTGGTTCAACGCGCCGGCGGCGGCGGCGGGAAATAGCGATATTCCATCCTGCCGTCGGGACCGGGAGCCTTCGCATAGACGCCGCGATCCTCGCGGTCGGTCCGGTTCGTTCGGCTGTTCGCCCTGCCTGCTCCCGATTTCGGCTCGGGATCGGCGGAGAAATAGCGATAGGTCATCGTTCCGTCCGGACCCGGCACCATCGCGTAGAATCCGTCTTGCCCGTTGCGCGGTGAATTTTCCGGCGTGGCGGCGCTTCGGCGCGGATGGAGTGCGGATTCAGGGGCCCGCGCTCCGGAAACCGTCGCGCCCGCTGGATCTTCGCCGGCCTTCGGATTGGGTTGCGGCAAGGGTACCGGCTCCATTGCCGGCGGCACGCTGCGGGCCGCGGCCTGCGTTCCGTTGCCACCAGCATCCGGACTCGCTCGCGGCGGAGGAACCGGTTCCGCTGCCCGTGGCGCCGTGGAGGGCGCAACAGCCGACGGTATGGGCGCCGGCGCGCTCTTATCCGGCACGCGGCGCATGGAAGGAATCGAAGCGGTTTGCGAATTCGGCATTACCTTCGCCGCTTCCCCCTTCCAAAAACTTTTTTTCAGGGCGTGGGGGAATGCAATCGCGATCGCGGCCGTCGTAGCCAGCAAGACGGAAACAAGCAGAATACGGCCCC
>JAFKFF010000436.1 GCA_017307315.1 Alphaproteobacteria bacterium | reverse complement strand
ATATGTTGGATCGAATTCAGCGTGCGCTCTTAGTAATTCGAGACTTTGTCGTTCCATCTCGGATTTGCGGCGGCCTTGAACGGGTCAATCTCGCCCGCGAGAAATTGGCAGAATTAGGCATGGTGGACACTGCTTGCTTCGTAAATCGTGACGAAGCTAAACGAACCGCTGGCTATACAATCTCTTATGAGGGGAGGGTGGTGGTTCTTTCGGATCACATTAAATATGGGAATGGATATGATAATGCTAATCAAATACGAATTTATTATGCCTGGGACGAAGTGAGGCAGCGGTTTGTCATAGGAAAGATGCCGTCTCATTTGCGAAACAATCTGACAAACTGATCTTGCAATTCTAGGTTCTTCCTCGCTCGGGAGTCTACTAGATAGGTGAAGTACGGCGCATCGCGCTGCAGATGACGGGCAGGAAAGTTTAATTGTGTGATGTGATGACCGTTACCAGCGCGGACGTCGCTGAAGCGGAAACGACCTGTGAACTGCATGGGGGAGCGCGATGTTGAAGTCTTTTCTTGCTGCATTCGTACTGCTTCTGGGGTCGAGTGGCGCCGTCTTGGCGCAAGCTACCGCACCGAGCTGTTCGCTTCCCGCCATCGCCGCTTCCGTCGATCTGAAAGAGGTTCCCGGCAGCAACCTGGTGACGGTGCCGGTCGAGATCAACGGCAAGCCCAAGCAATTCCTGCTCGATATCAGCACCGCGCCGATGGAAATCTCCCAGGCGGCCGTGGCCGAGGTCGGATTGCCGGGGGTCGGTTCGACGGGCGACTCCACGCAATTCGACATGCAGCTGGGGCCGACCGGCACCGCCATCTCGTCTTCGGTGCAATCGATGTCCGCATCGGTTTATGACGTCAATGGCGCCCGCAGCCGTACCGCCACGCGCGCGCGGGTTCGCGTCGCCGACTTCACCATCGGCGGCGCCACCGGCCACAACATGCAATTCGCCATTTCCAACGACAGGGACCTGGGGGAAGCCAAGCCCTATGACGGGCGCATGACCGGCAGCTTCTTCCGGCAATATGATGTCGAACTGGATTTCGCCGGAAAGAAGCTCAACTACCTCACGCCGGCGACCTGCGATGATCCGAACCAGGTGGTGTTCTGGCCGCATGGCGCCATCGCGGAAGTGCCCATGACGATGGCGGGCGGCAGGATGGAGGTTACCGTGACCATCGAAGGGCACGCTATCAATGCCGTGGTGGACACCGGTTACCACCGCACCGTC
>JAFKFF010000064.1 GCA_017307315.1 Alphaproteobacteria bacterium | reverse complement strand
CTTCCGGCTCGGGCAGGTGAAGCTCGCCTGCGCCGATCGGCTCGATGCCGTGCGGCCCCAGCAGCGCCTTGATCTCGCGCACCTTGCCGGGATTGTGGCTGGCGACGATCAGGATGCTGCCGCGAGGCAATTTCATGCCAGCGCCTGTTTCTGCAGTTCGACCAACTCGCCGATGCCTTTGCGCGCCAGGCGCAGCAGGCTGGCCAATTCCTCTTCGCTGAAGGGCGCGCCTTCGGCGGTGCCCTGGATTTCCACCAGCCCGCCCGCGCCGGTGAGCACGAAATTGGCGTCGGTCTCGGCGGTGGAATCTTCGCTGTAATCCAGATCGAGCATGGGCTCGCCCTTGACGATGCCGCAGCTTACCGCCGCGACATGATCCTTGAGAATGGGCGCCTTGACGAGGCCGGTCTTCTGCATGAAGCCGACGCATTGGGCGAGCGCGACATAGCCGCCGGTAATCGAAGCGGTGCGGGTGCCGCCATCGGCCTGCAGCACGTCGCAATCGATCACGATCTGGCGTTCGCCAAGCGCCGACAGGTCGCAGATGGCGCGCAGCGAACGGCCGACCAGGCGTTGAATCTCCTGCGTGCGGCCGGACTGCTTGCCCGCCGCCGCCTCGCGGCGCATGCGCTCATGGGTGGAGCGGGGCAGCATGCCATATTCGGCGGTGACCCAGCCCTTGCCCGAGCCCTTGAGGAAGGGCGGGGCTTTTTCTTCCAGGCTGGCGGTGACCAGGACATGGGTGTCGCCGAATTTGACCAGGCAGGAGCCTTCGGCGTGGCGGGCATAGCCCGGTTCCAGGCGGATGGCGCGGAGCGAATCGGTGGTGCGGTTGGAGAGGCGCATGGGGCCGTATATCTTGAAGTGGAAAAGGAGCGCGGTTACCTAGCCGCTTTGCCGGAGCGCGTCCATGGGATGCCTGTTCGGCAAAATAGTTGTTATTTGTCAAAGGCTTGCTGTTGGAATCGTTCTCCTCCCGCCTCACCTATCCGCCGCTGGGCGAGCGCCCGCGCGAGGTCTTCCGCCATCTGGTGGAAGCCTTCCTGGCGTCCGGCGAGCCGGTGGGGTCGCGCACCCTGTCCCAGCGCCTGCCCCTGACCCTGTCGCCGGCCTCGATCCGCAATGTCATGGCCGATCTGGAGGCGATGGGCCTGCTCTATGCCCCCCACACCAGCGCGGGCCGGGTGCCGACGGAAAAGGGCCTGCGCCTGTTCGTGGACGGGCTGCTGGAGATCGGCGATCTCGACCCCCGCGAGCGCAGCGTGATCGAAGACCGCATGTCGGGCAGCGGCCAGCGGCTGGAGGACGTCCTCACCCAGGCGACCAGCATGCTGTCCGGCCTGTCGCGCTGCGCCGGGCTGGTGGTGACCGCCAAGCAGGAAGCGGCGGCCCTGAAGCATGTCGAATTCGTCCAGGTCGGGCCCGGCAAGGCGCTGGTGATCCTGGTCGGCGGCGACGGCCAGGTGGAGAACCGCATCATCGACATTCCGCCCGGCCTGCCGGGCTCGGCGTTGGCGGAAGCCTCCAACTATCTGAATGCCCGGCTGACCGGGCGCACCCTGGACGCGGCGCGGACCGAGATTCTGGCGGAACTGGAAAGCGAGCGCGCCATGCTGGATGCGCTCACCGCCAAGATCGTGGCGGAAGGCCTTGCAACCCTGGCGGGACCGGGCGGCGGCGACGACAAGGTGCTGATCGTGCGGGGAACCGCGCATCTACTGGATTCCGTGGAGGCCCAGGCCGACATCGAACGGGTGCGCACCCTGTTCGACGATATCGAGCGCAAGGCCGACCTGATCCGGCTGATGGAACTGGCCAAGGCCGGCGACGGGGTGAGCATCTTCATCGGCTCGGAGAACCGGCTGTTCTCGCTGTCGGGCTCCTCCATCGTGGCGTCGCCTTATGCCAACGCGGCCGGCAAGATCGTGGGCGTGATCGGGGTTCTGGGTCCCACAAGGCTGAATTACGGCCGCATCATTCCCATGGTGGACCATACCGCCAAAGTCATTGGACGATTGCTGGGTTAGCGGTTAAGGAACGGCGCCCAGCACAGGCATCGAGAAAGTCATGAGCGAAGAGACAGAACAGGAAATGCCCGAAGCCCGGATCGCGGAGCAGACGCCCGATCCCATCGAAGTCCTGAAGGCGGAAGTGGAAAGCCTCAAGGATCAGCGGCTGCGCGCCCTGGCGGAAGCGGAAAATATCCGCCGCCGCGCCGAGCGCGAAAAGGCGGAAGCCTCGCAATATGCGGTGACCAAATTCGCGCGCGACATGCTGGCCATCGCGGACAATTTCTCGCGCGCGCTGGCGGCCTGCCCGCCAGAGTTGCGCGAAGCCGCCGACCCGCAGGTCAAAGCCGTGCTGGACGGCGTGGAAGCGACCGATCGCCAGCTCCTCACCACTTTGGAGCAGCATGGCGTCAAGCCGGTCTCGACCGCGGACGGCAAATTCGATCCCAACCTGCATCAGGCGATCGCGGAAGTACCAGGCAACGGCAAGCCCGCCGGCACCATCGTGGACGTGATCCAGTCCGGCTACACCATCGGCGGCCGGCTTTTGCGTCCCGCCATGGTGACGGTGGCGCGCCGCGACGAAGCGCCCAAAGTCGATACCAAGGCGTAAGACCCGATGGCGGACCTCAACATCGTGGTGGCGGGCGCGTCGGGCCGGATGGGCCGCACCCTGGTGCGTGAAATCGCCCAGGCGCCGGGCCTCGCTCTTTCCGGCGCGCTGGAGGCTGAAGGCCATCCAGACCTGGGCCGCGACGCGGGACAGCTCGCGGGCCTTGCGCCGAACGGCGTCAAGCTGACCGCCGATCCCCTGCCCCTGATCGCGTCGGCGCAGGCGGTGATCGATTTCACCCGCCCGATCGTGTCGCTGATGCTGGCCGATCTCGCCGCCCAGGCGCGCATCGTGCATGTGATCGGCACCACCGGTTTCGCCGCCGAGCATGAGAAGCGCATCGAGGCGGCGGCGCGCCATGCCGTGATCGTGAAATCCGGCAATATGAGCCTGGGCGTGACCCTGCTGGCGGCGCTGGTCGAGAAAGCCGCCAAGGCGCTTCCCCATTACGATGTCGAGATCCTGGAAATGCACCACCGCATGAAGGTGGACGCGCCGTCCGGCACCGCGCTTCTTCTGGGCGCGGCGGCGGCCAGGGGCCGCGAGGTCTCGCTGAAGGACAAATCGGTGCGCGGGCGCGATGGCGACACCGGCCCCCGCAATGACGGCGCCATCGGCTTTGCCTCGCTGCGCGGCGGCACGGTGGTGGGCGAACATCAGGTTTTCCTCGCGGGCCCGGGCGAGCGCATCACCCTGTCGCATTCCGCCGAGGACCGCACCATCTTCGCGCGCGGCGCGCTGGCGGCGGCGCGCTGGGGTCATGGGAAAAAACCGGGCCTCTACGGCATGACGGACGTGCTGGGCCTGTAATGGTGAAGCTTCTCAAGCGCGAGGAAATCGAAGATTTCTTCGCGCGCCTCAAGAAGCACATTCCCGATCCCAAGACCGAGCTGCAATACAAAAATCCCTACACCTTGCTGGTGGCGGTGGCGCTGTCGGCGCAGGCGACCGACAAATCGGTGAACAAGGCGACCGAGCCTTTGTTCAAGACCATCGACACGCCGCAAAAGATGCTGGCGCTGGGGGTGGAGAAACTTACCGATGCGATCAAGACCATCGGGCTTTATCGCGGCAAGGCCAAGAACGTCATCGCGCTGTCGCAGATCCTGATCGACAAGCATGGCGGCAAGGTGCCGAAGGACCGCGAGGCGCTCCAGGAATTGCCCGGCGTTGGCCGCAAGACCGCCAATGTGGTGCTGAATGTCGCGTTCGGCGAGCCCACCATCGCGGTCGATACGCACATCTTCCGCGTTTCCAACCGCACCGGGCTGGCGCCCGGCAAGGACGTGCTGGCGGTGGAACTGAATCTGGAAAAACGGGTGCCGGAGAAATTCAAACAGCATGCCCATCACTGGCTGATTTTGCACGGGCGTTACACCTGCGTGGCGCGCAAGCCTTTGTGCCCCACCTGTGTGGTGCGCGATCTGTGCAACTTTCCGGACAAGACCAAAGAGTTGCCAGCGGAAAAGCCCACGCTTAGGACGTCTTCGCGGCGCCCTGCAAAGCGATAAGGCAAGCCGGGTCGGCACCGCCATCCTTGCCGGCCGGCAGGGTCTCGACATGCTCCACTTTCGAAGGCGCGCCGCTCAAAAAGAAAAAAGCGTGGCAGGCGGCGGCGTCGTAGCGCCACATCTCGATGGCGCCGTCCTTGCGCTGGAAAGCGGGCGTGCCTGCCAGGCTGCGGAGTTTGGCCGCGGCCATGCCGTGGAACTGCGGCGGTTCGGGCGGACGCGGCGGCGCGGGCGTTGCGGGAGAAATCCCCGGCGCAGGCGCCGGACCCCTTTGTGCCGGCGCGGCGCAGCCGGCGACGGCCAGCGACAGGGCCAGGATCGCAAATCTCCATTTCATGTCTTCGTCCGTGTCCGCATCCGGTGGAACAGATGCACCATCAAGGCCGTGCCGAACAAGGGCGCGACCAGATTGACCAGCGGCACCATGCTGGCCAGCGCGATCAGGGTGCCGCACAGCCAAACCGTGCCGGCGTGAACGCGCCGTAATGCGGACGCTTCCTGCGGGCCCATATGCCGGAGCGCCGCCAGTTCGAAATATTCCCGCCCCAGGAGCCAGCCATTGGCGGCGAGGCTGAGAAGTTCGCCGATGCCGGGCAGGCCGATATCGAAAGGCAGAAGCACCAGATTGACGCCCAGCACCAGCGCCGCCAGTTTCAGCCCGGCGCGCAACATCGCCGGGAAGGGTGCGGGGCGCGGCGCGCTGTCGGGGTAATCCCGCCGTTCGATCTTCTCCGCCACCGTATCCAGGAACAGGGAAGCGAACAGGGCCGCCACCGGCGGTCCCAGCACGATACCGCCCATCACGAACAGCACCGGCGCCAGCGCTTCCAGCGCCCGGTTGACCCAGACATTTCCCAGGACCGGCAGCAGCGACAGCAGATATTCGGCCAGCGCCAGGGCGCCCGCGAACAGCAGCACCGTCAGAAGCAGTGCCTTGACGATGATCCCCGCGAAGGCGGGATCGAAAATCAGGCGCAGCGCCCGGCCCAAGCTTGCGAACATCGCATCGGTCCCGTAATGGCTTGGCTTATACCGCCTTTCGGAGAGACCATGCCAAAATACGATGTCGCCGGCCTGGGCAATGCGATCATGGACGTGATCGCCGCCGTGGACGACCAGTTCCTGCTCGATCATGGCATCGCCAAGGGCGGCATGACCCTGATCGACGAATTCCGCGCCGAGGAATTGCACAAGGCGCTGTCTGGCAGCGTGCAGGTGGCGGGCGGCAGCGCCGCCAACACCATGGCGGGCATCGCCTCGCTGGGCGGGCGCGCCATGTTCCTGGGAAAAGTTTGCGACGACGCGCTGGGCGCCAAATTCGGCGAGAGCCTGAAATCCCTGGGCGTGCATTATCCCACCGCACGGACAGCGGGGGGATCGCCCACCGCCGCCTCCATGATCGCGGTGACGCCGGACGGCCAGCGCAGCATGAACACCTATCTGGGCGCCTGCCGCGAGATGACGCCCGCCGATGTGAATGAAGACGACATCGCGGCCGCGGGGCTTCTCTATATCGAAGGCTATCTCTGGGACACCGACGAGGCGAAGGAGGCGTCGCGCAAGGCGATCCGCGCCGCCAAGAAGGCGGGCGCGAAAGTGGCACTCACCCTGTCCGACAGTTTTTGCGTCGGCCGTTTTCGCGACGAATTCCTGGGCCTGATGCAGAGCGATCTCGACATTCTCTTCGCCAATGAAGAGGAAGCCAAATCGCTGTTCGAGACCGAAGATTTCGATATCGTGACGGAGCGGATGAAGGCCTGGGGCGGGCTGGCGGCGCTGACGCGGTCCGCCAAAGGCTGCGTGGTGGTCAAGGGCGAGGAAACCCATGCCGTGCCGGCCGCGCCGGTCGCGAAGGTGGTGGACACGACCGGGGCGGGCGATCTGTTCGCCGCCGGATTTCTTTACGGCGTGACGAAAGGCAAATCGCTGGCCGATTGCGGCCGGCTGGGCGTGCTGGCGGCGGGCGAAGTGATCTCGCATTACGGCGCGCGGCCGGAGGTGTCGCTGAAGGAGCTGGCGGCGAAAGCCGCGCTTATCTAAGCCGCGTATTTCATGGTCGCGCAGCCCGACGCGAACCGCTTGCACTTGGCGGGGCCGCGCTCCTAGTCACCAATGTAGTGCAACACCACCTCGCGGCGGTGCGGCGCGTCGCGATGCTCGAACAGATAAAGTCCCTGCCAAGTGCCCAGGAGGGCGCGGCCCTTCTGCACGGGAACAGCCAGCGAAGTCGCGGTCAGGGCGGCGCGGATGTGCGAGGGCATGTCGTCCGGCCCTTCGGCGGTGTGGCGATAGTCCATCCCTTTGCGCGCCAGCGCTGCGAAGAAATCCTGCAGGTCCTTCCGCACATCGGCATCGGCATTTTCCTGAACGACAAGCGATGCCGAGGTGTGCCGCACGAAACAGGTAAGCAGGCCGTCACCGGCTTGCTCGCGCGCCAGAAATTGCGCCGCCTTCCCGGTGAATTCGTAAAGCCCCGGACCGTCGGTGGAAACAGAAATGGTCTGGAACGCCTGCTTCATGCCCGCTTCCTGAGATAGACATAGAGCGCGCCCTCCCCGCCATGGCGGCGATGGGCGGGCCCCGATCCCGACACCAACGCGGTGAAGCCTCTTTCGTTCAACCAGCGCGGCACCATGCCTTTGAGGACGCCGTGGCGCGAACGCATCCATTCGGCGCTGTCCCGGTCGCGGGGATTGCCGACGCCGGTGATCACCAGCACCAGCCGCACCCCGCGTCCCTGCGCGGCGGCCAGGAAAGACAGAAGCGCGTTGTGCGCGGCCGTTTCGGTCATGCCATGCAGGTCGATGCGCGCGCCGGGCGTGATCTCGCCCTTGCGCAATTTTTCCGCGGTATTCCCATCCAGGCCGGTCGACTTTATTCCCGCGCTTTTCTTGCGCGCCGTCAGCTTCGGTGTCGCCGCCTTCAAAGGCGGCGCGGCCTCGACATGCTTGCGGAAGAGTGCCTTCTCTTCGTCCGTGGTGCGGCGCTTCATGGCGTGAAGCTTTTGCCCAACCGCGCCGCGACGGCGTTTGGAAGCAGCACGAACATCCGGCCTTGCGCCTTCATTTCGCCGGCGCTCTGCTCCGCCTTGCCGCCAAAGCCGAAAAAGACATCGCCCCGCACCGCGCCGCGAATGGCGCCGCCGGTATCTTGCGCGATCAATAGCGCCCGAACCGGATCGGCGGCGACATAATAGGGCGCGCCCAGCGCGTTCTTGCGCAGGTCGATCGCCAGACTGCCCAGCGGGGTGAGCGGCACGCCCTGAACCCCCTTGCTGCCCAAGGCCGTGTCGCCCAGCGGCGTCTCGCGGAAGAAAATATAGGACTGGTTCTTTTCCATCACGCCGCGCGCCAGTTGCGGATGCCCCTTCAGCCAATCGCGGATGGTGGCGAGGGAAATTTTTTCCCGCGCGATTTCGCCGCCCGCCAGCAGCACTCGGCCGATGGCGGTATAGGGCCTACCATTTTCGCCGGCATAGCCGATGCGAACC
>JAFKFF010000435.1 GCA_017307315.1 Alphaproteobacteria bacterium | reverse complement strand
GACGGTCTGGGGCCGCGGCTATGTGCTGCGCGATCCGCACGATCCGGAACAGGCCGTGGCCTGAATTTTTCGAAGAGGGTTTGAAAAAGAGCGCCGGAAACGGCGCTCTTTTTTTATGCGCCGATTACTCCGCGCGGCAGTCCAGCAGCTTGGCGTCCAGCACCGAGGAAATCAGCAGCCGTTTGCCGATCGTCGCCGCCGTGCTGGAAGCGCCGATCAGGCCGCCGTCATTGGCGAAAATCGTCTCATAGCCGGTGGGGATACCGTCCTTGTCCAAGGTGACGCGGAAAACCTCCGACGGCGAAGGCTTGGCGGGATCGGCGCGGAAGCGCCTGTCGGCCAGAAGGCTGTGGTGCCCCGCCACGATCAGCCGACCTTGCGCGTCGGCGGTGATGTTGTCCAGCCGCGAGGGGATCGACAGTGATCCGATCTCCTTCAGGCTGCCGAAGAAGGGCTCGCGTGAAAAAGCCACCAGCCGCCGCTCGCTGCTGAGCGTGACATACAGATGACTTCCGTCGGGCGTGACATAGACGCCGTTTGGAAAGGCCATGCGCTGCACCGAAACGCGGAAATTGGTGCCGTTGAAATAGAGCATGTCCGCATGCGGCCAGATCAGGTCGTTTTCGGCGAAGCGGCCCAGCGCCGTGGTGGTGACATGGTCGTTGGTGACATAGAAGCGGTCGGGACCGACGGCAAAGATGTCATTGGGGCTGACCAGAAGCCCGCCCGCGATGCTGGCCTTGGCCGTCAGCTTGGCCGCGCCGTCCTCATAGGACAGGTCGAAAATCTCGACCGAATTCAGCCCGTTGGCATGGTGATTGATCGCCATGAGGGTCTCTTCGCCGCCGGGCGCGCGATAAAGGCTGATGCCGTGGGGGTGAAAATCTTTCGGCACCCCGGCCAACTTCATGGCGGGCGCCTCGGGCGCGCTCAGCTTCAGGACATAAAGCCCGTCGCGGGGATCGGGCTTGTCCTTGGGCGCGCGGCGATTGGTCGAGGAAACGATGATGGCGTCATGCAGGGCATCGACCTCGAAATCCTCCGGCCCCTCGATCCCCAGGATCGGCTTGCAGATCGCGGGCGCCTTGGCGTCGAAGCTGGTGAAGACGCCCGCGGCCGTCGACCAGCGCAGGCCGAAAAACACGGCCAGCACCAGCAACACCATCAGCCAAGTCACACCGGATCGTGCCAGGGGCCGCATCATTGCGCCGCCTCGGCCGGATGGGCGGATCCAAACTGCAAATCGGCGA
>JAFKFF010000063.1 GCA_017307315.1 Alphaproteobacteria bacterium | reverse complement strand
GGTCGTGCAGCAGGGGCTGAAATCGGAAGTGCTGTCGCCTCCCCATCCGGCTTATACGGAGCTGCTGCTTTCGTCGGTCCCCGAGATGGATCCGGACTGGCTTACCCGGCTGCTCGACAGAGAGAAAAAGACGTCCAGGCCAGGCTGAGACTTTTCGTTCCCGAGCCCGGCCATTTCCGCGCCGGCCCCGTGCGAGACGGGCGAAATCACCTGCCCGTTGCCATGCGCCTGTTGTCCCACAATGCCTTGACCCGGCGGCGATAGGCCGGAAGCCGTTCATTCGGAGCCTTCTCCAACGTCATCAAGGCGAGTGCCGCCGTCGACACTATGATCTCCACGGCCCTGGCATCACGCGCGGCTCCCGACCACACCGCCATCCAGTATTCGAGGCTGGTCAAACCGTTCACGCCGCCCGCCCGGGGTTCCGGCCGTGCCCTCGAGAGCAGATCGCTCGGCTGTCCCTCCACCAGCCGGTGCATGGTCATCGCCCGAAAGGGAATCCATTCAGCGACGTCGCGGCTGCTGGCGATGATCGAGAGGTCGGTGTGGCCCAGCAGCGCGGCCGCGTCTCTGTGCAGCTCCCGATAAGCCGGCTGCGTGACGCCCAGGAACAGCGCCCGCGCGGAAAGCGGATCGAGAAGATGGACCGCTGAATTGATCGAGGACCGCGCCTCGAACAGGGAATAGAGCGACAGCAGCGCCTGGATGCGCGGAGATTGCACCAAACACGTCATTCGCGGCGGTGCCTGGAACAATGTCCCGATCTTCGTGCGGTCGGCCTCGCGCAACAGCGCGGCCGATAACGGCAGCGAATATGATTATTCCAGCCTTGCCGGCTTCCGCGTCGCCCGCGATCTGCCTTGATTTACCCCCATCTGTCTTCCTCGGGATAAACCCTCGGAAGACATCTTACCCCGCTGTCGCTCCGCTCGCGGGGGAAGAAAGTCGGTGTTGCAATCAATGCAGGGCGGCTTTGGGATCGAGAGTGAGGGCGATATCCATCACCGCATCGTAGTGGCCCGGCGGCAGCGAAATGGGGGATGCAAGCAGCGCGGCGTTGCGCGCCGACACGGCCATGCCGCGGAACAGCTTGTCGTTGGCATAGCGGGCCTGATCGACGATCTGGACATCGGAGATCACGCCCGCGCGCGACAGCTTGAGGCGGATCGCGACCGGGGTGCCGCGCGCGGCGCTGTGCTCCAGTTGCGGCCACCAGCGCTGGTCCGTGCCCGCGCCGGTCCCGCTGCCGGACGCATTGTCGGGCGCCGGCAAGGCGGTATCGGGTGCGCGCAACTCCGCCATCTTGGCGATGCGCGATTCCAATTCGTCGGGGGGCGGGGCTGTTGCTCTCGGGCGCACGCCTTCAACCTTTGGCGCGGACGGAGTTGCGGCGGGGCGGGACCGTTCGGCGCCGCCTTGCGGGCCGGGGATCGCCGGCGGCAGCACCACCAGATCCACCAGCATCGGCTTCAGCGGCGGCTGGCGGGCGACGGGGTGGGTGATGCTCCACCAGAAGGCGATCAGGATGAAAGCGAGGTGCAGCAGCACCGAACCTGTCAGGCCGGCCCGATTTTCCTGCCAGAGGGCGCGCGCGCGTTGCAGCATGCCTGCCCACTATAGCTGAAGCCGGGCGGCTGGCGTTAGGGAAGGGGGATGCGTATTCTGCGTTGCGATACGGGGAGATACATGAAGATTCATCTGCATAAGGGCGATCTGCCGGACGGGCTGGATCTGGGCAAGCTGGTTGCGATCGATACCGAGACGCTTGGCCTCAATCCGTTCCGCGACCGGCTCTGCCTGGCCCAATTGTCCGCCGGCGACGGGGTCTGCCACGCGGTGCAATTTGCCGCCGGACACTATGCGGCGCCCAACCTCAAGCGGATGCTCGCCGATCCGTCAGTGACCAAGCTGTTCCATTTCGCCCGCTTCGATGTCGCGATGTTCCGGCAGTATCTGGATGTGGTCTGTGCGCCGATCTATTGCACCAAGATCGCCTCCAAGCTGGTCCGCACCTACACCGACCGGCATGGCTTGAAGGATCTGGTGCGCGAATTGCTCAATGTGGAATTGTCGAAGGAACAGCAAAGTTCCGACTGGGGCGCGCCGGACCTGACGGAAAAGCAGCTCGCCTATGCCGCCAGCGATGTGGCGCACCTGCATGCGCTGAAAGCCACTCTGGACGGCATGCTGGCGCGCGAAGGGCGTACGCATCTGGCGAAAGCCTGTTTCGACTTCCTTCCCGCCCGGGCGGAATTGGATCTGGCCGGCTGGGAAGAGATCGACATCTTCGCGCATTAGGCGCGGGTCTTTTCGTCCCGGACGTCGTCGCGGCCTCCTCACGTGCTGACGCATGCTCCGCTCACGCCCAATTCTTGCGTCTTGGCTCCGGCTTTCTTCCCCCGCGCGGCAAAGCCACTGGCGGGGGAAGATCTCTGCTAGCGGGCTTGCCAGCGCGCCGGCGTGAGCCGGAGCGCCAAGCCCAGCGTGGCGGACAGAGGGGGGCTCACTTGAACCAAGCCCTTTGATGGGCCAAATTTGGCATGGAATTCGCGTATGGGCTGCGCCGTCTCGGACGGAACGCGTTATTCTTATTTTTCTTTGAAAGATCAAAAGGATAAATGGCCCCTGTTAAACCAAAACTGAAGGCCGTGTCCGTCGAATCGGGCCCGGCGTCCGACCTGGCCGCGGCGGGCCGGGTCCTGAGTTATGCCGCAGATGCGCTCAAAACCCTCGCCGAGGCGTTGGACGGGGCTTTCACCAGCGCGGTCGCGACCATCCTGGCGGCGCGGGGGCGCGTCATCGTCAGCGGCATGGGCAAATCGGGCCATATCGCCCGCAAGATCGCGGCTACCCTGTCCTCGACCGGCACGCCTGCCTATTTCGTCCATCCCGCCGAAGCCAGCCATGGCGATATGGGTGCGATCACCCGCCAGGATGTTTTGCTGATGCTGTCCTGGGGTGGGGAGACGGCGGAACTGTCCGATCTCATCACCTATGCCAAGCGCTTCGGCATTCCTCTGATCGGGATCGCCAGCAATCCGGATTCGACCCTGATGCAAGCGGCCGATGTGAAGCTGCTTCTGCCGCGCGCCCCCGAGGCCTGCCCCATGGGGCTGGCGCCCACCACCTCCACCACCATGATGCTGGGGTTGGGCGATGCGCTCGCGGTGGCGCTGATGGAGCGCAAGGGCTTCAATGCCGATCAATATCGTGATTTCCATCCGGGCGGCTCGCTCGGACGCGCGCTGATCCGCGTCTGCGACCTGATGCATGCCGGCGAAGAACTTCCCCTGGCGCGCGAGGATGCCAGCATGCGCGACGTGCTGCTGGTGATGGCGGAGCGGCGCTTCGGCTGCGTCGGCATCGTGGACGCGGAGGGCGCGCTCACCGGTATCATCACCGACGGCGACCTGTCGCGTCACATCGACGGCGACAATTTCCTGGACCGCAAGGCCCGCGCCGTGATGACGAAAAACCCCAAGATCGCCCGGCCGCAGCAGCTTGCCGCCGAGGCGCTGGCCTTCATGAACGAGAAGAAGATCACCCGCCTGTTCGTTCTGGCGGAAGGCGAAAAACAGCCGTCCGGAATCCTGCATATCCATGACTGCCTGCGCGCGGGGCTGGAATGAGCCAGCGCGCCGGCGATACGGCGCCGCGCCACGACTGGTCGGCGCGGGCGCGCTCCACCGCCATGGACGCGCTGCGCTATACCCAGTTCGTCGGCGTGATGAAGCGGGCCTTGCCGGCCGCTGCCTTCGCCGTGATCGCGGCGGTGCTGGCCTTCTTCTTCGTGGCGCGCCAGCCGTCCAAAGTGTCGATGACCTACGAGAAGTTGGGATCGATCGAGAACGATCTCGCCATGATCAAGCCGCGCCTGACCGGCGCGGACGGCAACGGCAACCCCTTCACCATCACCGCCGAAGCCGCCGTCCAGGACGCCAAGAACCCCAAGCGCGCGCGGCTGCGCAAGATCGAGGCCGATCTGACCCTCGACAATAATGGCTGGATCAATGCCAACGCCGCCAACGGGGTGGTGGACATGAAGGCGGGCAGCCTGGAATTGAATGGCGGCATCGACGTTTTCTCCGATAGCGGCTACATGCTGCACAGCCAGTCCGCCTCGCTCGACCTCAACAAATGGATCGTGGATGGCAGGGAACCGGTGAACGGCCAGGGCCCGATGGGCACGATGCGGGCCGACCGGTTCCAGTATGACCGCGACAGCCATCAACTTCTTCTGGAAGGCCATGTCCGGATGACCCTGATCGGGAAAAAGAAATGACGCGCGTGTTTTTCCTTCTCGCCCTGCTCACCGTGCCGGCCGCCGCGGCGGCGCCCGTGGCTGGAAAGCATGACGCCAATGCGCCCATCAATGTATCGGCCGACAAATTCCTGGCCGACAGCAACGCCAAGACCGGGACCTGGACGGGCAATGTGGTGGTGGTGCAAGGCGACATGCGCATGCGCGCCAATTCTGTGCGCGTCAATGTCGTGGGCAAGGACAACAAGCCCGATAAGATCCTGGCCAGCGGAAATGTGGTGGTGGATTCGCCCACCAGCGGCACAGTCACCGGCGACAATGGCGTCTATGACGTGCCCGCGCGCACCGTTACCATGACGGGAAAAGTGGTGCTCACGCGCGACAAGGACGTCATGCGCGGCAGCCAGCTCACCGTCAATCTCGAGACCGGGGTGGCGACCTTGGGCGGCGGCGCCAAGGCGCCGGGCGCGGCCAGCGGCGGTCGCGTACAAGGTATATTCACCCCGCCACCCTCTTCGAACCCGGCGCCGGGGAGCAATTAGGGCTTCGTTAAGCACAAACAGGCATGATTTTTGTATGAGTTTGGAAGAGCAACCGGAACCCGCCCAGAATTCCGCCGACACTTCGGCGTCGCGCCCCCGCGTGGTCGAGGGCGGCAAGGGGCTGGTCGTCACCCGGGTGGGCAAAAGCTTCAAGAAGCGGCCGGTGGTGCGCTCCGTCAGCCTCTCGGTGCGCCGGGGCGAAGTGATCGGGCTTCTGGGTCCCAACGGCGCGGGCAAGACCACCTGCTTCTACATGATTTCGGGCCTGATTCCCGCCGACACCGGCTCGATCGAAGTCGATGGCCATGACGTCACCAACCTTCCCATGTACCGCCGGGCGCGGATGGGCATCGGCTATCTGCCCCAGGAAGCCTCGATCTTCCGTGGTCTCACCGCCGAGCAGAATATTCGCGCCACCGCCGAACTGATCGAGCCCGATCCCGCGCGGCTGGAAGCGGCGGTCGAGGAGCTTCTGGCCGAGTTCGGCATCACCCATATCCGCAACACGCCGGCGATCGCGCTTTCGGGCGGCGAAAGGCGGCGGGTGGAAATCGCCCGCGCGCTCGCGACCCATCCCTCCTACATCCTGCTGGACGAGCCGCTCGCGGGCATCGATCCCATCGCGGTGGGTGAGATCCGCGATCTGGTGCGCCATCTGAAGGATCGCGGCATCGGCGTTCTCATCACCGACCACAATGTTCGCGACGCGCTCGAGATCATCGACCGCGCCTATATTCTCCATGACGGGCGCGTGCTGAAGGAAGGCACGCCCGCCGACATCGTGGGCGACCGCGACGTGCGCCGCGTCTATCTGGGCGAGAAATTCTCGTTATAGGCGTTCGGCATGGCACTGGGGCAAAGGCTGGAGATACGGCAGGGCCAGTCCCTGGTGATGACGCCGCAGCTGCAGCAGGCGATCAAGCTGCTGCAACTGTCCAACATCGAGCTGGCGGAATATTGCGAAGCGGAACTGGAAAAGAATCCGCTGCTGGAACGCGACGAATCCGCGCCGCGCGAGGCGGAGCGCGAGACCGTCGAGCGCGAGAACCCTTCCGAGAAGGCGGATGAATCGCTGGCGCGCGAGGATTTTTCCAAGCTCGCCGAGATGGACAATTCCGCCCAGGAGAATTTGTACGATCCCGATCCGGCGGAGGCAGTCGCATCCAGCCAGCCTCTGACCGACTGGACCACGCTGCGCTCCGGAGGGCGCTTCGAGGGCGACGAGGATCTGCTGGAATCCACGCTTGCCGCCGGCGGCACACTCAAGGACCATCTGGAGGCACAGGTTGCGATCGCGGCCCTGTTGCCGGACGACAGGCTGATCTGCATGGCGCTGATCGACGTCGTCGACGAAGCCGGTTATCTGCGCGCCGATCTCGGAGAGGTCGCGCAGCGGCTTGGCACCGAGATCGAGGATGTCGAAGCCGTGCTGGGCGTGCTGCAGGGCTTCGATCCGGTCGGGGTAGGGGCCCGCGATCTCGCAGAATGCCTGTCGCTGCAACTGAAAGCGCGTGACCGTCTCGATCCCGCCATGGCGGCGCTGCTCACCCGCCTGGATCTTCTCGCCCGTCGCGACATGTCGGCCCTGTCGGCGCTTTGCGGCGTCGATGCGGAAGACATCGCCGACATGGTGGCGGAAATCCGCGACCTCAATCCCAAGCCCGGACTCGCGTTCGGCACCGAACAGGTCGTGCCGGTCATTCCGGATGTCTTCGTCCGCGTCGGCCCCGATGGCGCCTGGCTGATCGAACTCAATTCCGAAACCCTGCCGCGCCTTCTGGTCAATTCGCGCTATTACGCCAAGGTGAGCGGCAGTGCGCGCGACAAGGATTCCAAGACCTACCTGACCGACTGTCTCAACAATGCCAACTGGTTGGTGAAGAGCCTGGACCAGCGCGCCCGCACCATCCTGAAAGTGGCGAGCGAAATCGTGCGCCAGCAGGACGGGTTCCTCACCTATGGCGTGCGGCATCTGAGGCCGCTCAATCTGCGCGCCATTGCCGACGCCATCCAGATGCATGAATCGACGGTGAGCCGCGTCACCTCCAACAAATATATCGCCACGCCGCGCGGGTTGTTCGAGCTGAAATATTTCTTCACCGCCTCGATCCAGGCGGTGAACGGCATGGAATCGCACAGCGCCGAAGCGGTGCGCGATCGCATCCGCGAAATGATCGAGAATGAGGAAGGCCGCGATATTCTTTCCGACGATCGCATCGTTTCGCTTCTGACCGCCGACGGCGTGAACATCGCGCGCCGCACCGTCGCCAAATACCGCGAAGCCATGCGAATCCCGTCTTCGGTGGAGCGCCGCCGGTTGAAGGCGGGCGCATGAAACTTCAGAATGCCGCCTTTTCTGCGGCTCCTGGAGCAACGTTGACTTTCGGGGTCCCCCGGCCTATGAACCCGCCGCTTTTCGGCGGGACAGGGCGGAGTCCCCGGAAAGAGGCCTGCAATTCCTATTGGGAAGCTTGATGAACATCTCCGACCTGCTCGCTCCCGAAGCGGTCCTCGCTTCCCTC
Source organism: Alphaproteobacteria bacterium (assembly GCA_017307315.1). GTDB lineage: Bacteria > Pseudomonadota > Alphaproteobacteria > Micropepsales > Micropepsaceae > Rhizomicrobium. The sequence continues at coordinate 1,527 of JAFKFF010000063.1, read as the reverse complement.
AAGGCACAGAATAAAAAACAGTTGCTGCAGGAACTCGCGCTGCGCGCGCATGTGCGCACGCAACTTCCCGAAAAGCAGATTTTCGAAACCCTGATCGAGCGCGAACGGCTGGGAACCACCGGTGTCGGCGCGGGGATTGCGATTCCGCACGGCCGCATGGCGGGCGCCGCCGGCATCACCGGCGTCTTCGCGCGTCTGGAAAGCCCGATCGACTATGAAGCGGTGGACGGCCAGCCGGTCGATCTGGTGTTCATGCTGCTGGCGCCAGAGAATGCCGGCGCCGACCATTTGAAGGCGCTGGCGCGGGTCTCGCGGCTTCTGCGCAACCAGCAGACCTGCGAGAAGCTTCGCGCGGCCAAGACCGCCGAGGCGCTTTACGCGATCCTGATCGATCAGACCGGCGGCTCGTCCAGCCAAGCCGCCTGACCGTCATTTCTTTTTCTTTTTCGCTGAAGCTTTCGGCGCGGGCCGGTCCGGCTCGCCGACGATCGACACTTTCTTGATGAGCACCGGATCGACCGGCGCCTGGCCGGGCATCGGTCCCTTGTCGCCCACCGCGACATTGGAGATTGCGTCGGCGACATCCAACCCCGAAATCACCTGGCCGAAGACGGTGAAGCCGGTGGTGTTGCCGGTGTCTTCCGCCTTGTGATCCAGCGCGCTGTTGTCGGCGAGGTTGATGAAGAAATCGGCCGAAGCCATCAGATCCTCGCCTCGCGCCAGCGCCACGGTGCCGCGCACATTGCTCAATCCGTTGTTGGCCTCCAGCGGCGTGGGGGCGTGGCCCGGGCGGCCTTTCACGTCGGCATCCCAACTCCCCATCTGGATGATGAAGCCCTTCACCACGCGGTAAACCACGGTGCCGTTGTAATGACGGTCGCGGACATAGCGCAGCACGCTGGCGACGCTCTTGGGCGCGCGCTCGGCATCGAGCTGCAGGGTGATGTCGCCCATCGAAGTGGAGATCAGAATCTGAGGGCCCGTCATGGGCGGGATGACCGGCTGCGCCGCTTCCGCTGGCGCCGCGTCGGGGATGGGCGCTGCGGCGCTGTCGGCCGGAGCCGGGGTGGTTTCGCTGCCGGGAGGGGGCGCGGTTGCCGGGACGTCCTGGGCCTGGGCGCCGGTGGCGGCGAGGAAAAGAAACGCGGTGAAGATCAACGAACGCATGGTGCCCCTCCGTATCCGGATACCCTAGCAACGCGACGGGCAACAAAAAAGCCGGAAGCGGAGCTTCCGGCTTTTCCGTCACAAAGCGCGCGATTTCAGTGCACGCTGACCGGGGTCAGTTCGTTCTGAACGGCTGCGCCATAGGCCGACGCGTAGGCGTCGGTATAGCCCAGCACGCTGCCGTCCTCGGCATGCAGGACATAGAGTTTCATGCCATGCGGAAGATCGACATTGGCGGGAATCAGGCCCAGGCGATGCGCATCTTCGCTGCCCGTGGGCTTGATGTAGGCGATGCGGCCGAAGCCTCCGCCCATTTCCGTCTCGAATGTGTCTGTCATGATACGCCTCCAGTCTTGATTT
>JAFKFF010000457.1 GCA_017307315.1 Alphaproteobacteria bacterium | reverse complement strand
GCGGCCGGTTTGGCCGCCGGCGGCGTGGAAGCCGCAAGCGCGCGCGGCGGCCCGGTCACCGGCCCGAAGGGCTGAGAGGATAGCGCCGGCATTTGCGCCGGCTTCATCGCAGGAACCGGCTTCGGCGCGGCGGACGCGACCCTGGGAGCGGACGGTGTGGCGGCAACTTTCGACTGTGCTGCCGGCGTCCCAGCCGCAGGCGGCTTGGCGGCGGGCACCGCTTCGCTGAGAGCGGGCTTGGTCGCGGGCGGTGCCGAGGACGAAGACGCAGACGTTTCCTGCGCGACATCTTCATCCGGCGGCGCGGGCTGTTCGTAGATTTTGAAGCCTTTGTACGGCTCCGCCGTGCCGCCGGGATTTTGCGGAGCGACCCGTGCCGGGCCCGCCGCAGCCGTGATGACGGGCGTTTCGCCGCGTCCGCGCGCCACGCCTTCGCTGTAAGCCAGCCACACGAAGCCCGCGAACATGGCCAGGACCAGCAGCGCCAGCACGATCAGGAGCGGCAGGCGGGAGCCTTCGACGTCTTCGTCTTCCTCCGAGGCGTCATAAACCCGCATATCGTCGCCGGGTTCATAGAGGCCGCGTTCGTTCTGGGGCATTGGCTGACTTTTCCGAATCTGCGCGCGCCAACCCTAGCATCGCGGATGGCGCGAATCATCCTCAAGGGCACCGTCGCTCCGGTGCATAACGCGGAAAGCGCGGCCCCTGCAAATCTTGCGGCAAAGCCGGTGGGTTAATCCAGGGAAACCTTTTTGCCCGTCACCCTGCCATGTTCCGCCAGCGCGTAATTGTCCGTCATCCCGGCAATGTAGTCGCGCACCACGCGCCGCGTTTCAGCCGCATCGGCACCGCGGCACTGCGCCGCCCAATCCGCCGGCAACAATCCGGGATCGCCCGTCAGCCGCTGGAACAATTCCGTCACCAGGTCCTGCGCCCGGTTCATCGGGCCCATCACGCGGGGATGGCGGTACATATGGGCGAAGAGAAACGCTTTCAGGTTGCGGACCTCTTCCAGCATGGGAGGCGAGAAAGCCGCCAGCGCATGGGGAACGGCCCGGACCTCGCCCGCCGTTTGCGGCCGCGCCTTGCCCAGCCGCAGGCGTGTCTGGGCCAGCACATCGTCGGTCAGGGCACTCATCAGGGTACGGATCAATTCGCCGATGAACCGGCTGAGTTCCAATTTCCCATGGCGGGCCGTGACGGCGCGGACATGGTTTCCCGCCAGGGGCGCTTCGGCAAGGTCGGCAATCTCGAACA
>JAFKFF010000062.1 GCA_017307315.1 Alphaproteobacteria bacterium | reverse complement strand
GGCCGGGCCGCGATGCGCGCATGGCCGGACCGCGGAGGAATGATGTAATGCCCCCAGCGCCGAAATACGCCCGCGTTCTGCTCAAGGTCTCGGGCGAGGCGTTGATGGGTGAGGGCGCTTTCGGCATCGACACCGCAACGGTGGACCGGATCGCGGCCGACGTGAAGGAAGCTGTCGACGCCGGCACCCAGATCTGCATGGTGATCGGCGGCGGCAATATCTTCCGGGGCCTTGCCGGCGCCGCGAAGGGCATCGACCGGGCCACCGCCGACTATATGGGCATGCTGGCGACGGTGATGAACGCGCTGGCCATGCAGGCGGCGCTGGAGCGCTGCGGGCTGCCCAGCCGGGTGCAGTCCGCCATCCCCATGAGCAGCGTGTGCGAGCCCTATATCCGCCGTCGCGCGATTCGGCACATGGAGAAGGGGCGGGTGGTGATTTTCGCCGCCGGAACCGGAAACCCCTTCTTCACCACCGACACCGCGGCGGCGCTTCGGGCGGCGGAAATGGCCTGCAACGCCATGCTGAAGGCCACCCAGGTTGACGGTGTTTACAGTGCCGACCCCAAAAAGTATCCTGACGCAGTCAGGTATGAATCTCTTAGTTATCACGAGGTGTTAGCGCGAGATCTTGCAGTGATGGATGCATCGGCCATTTCCCTTTCGCGGGAAAACCGCATCCCGATCCTGGTGTTCTCGCTGCACGACCAGGGCGCGCTTGCCAAGGTTTTGAAGGGCGAGGGCCGGGCGACCATCATCGAAGAAAAGTGAAGTTCCCGCCGGGGTTTGGGTTAGGATTCCGACTTCCGGGGCGAGGCAGAGGACAATGGCGGACGCTTACAACAAAGACGAGATGAACCGGCGCATGACCGGCGCGGTTGCCACCCTTAAAGGGGAATTCGCGGGCCTTCGAACCGGCCGGGCCAGCCCGGCGCTTCTCGATCCGGTGACGGTGGAAGCCTATGGCAATGTCGTGCCGATCAACCAGGTGGGCACCATCTCCACGCCCGAGCCGCGCATGATCACGGTGCAGGTCTGGGACAAGGGGCTGGCCAAGGCAGTGGACAAGGCGATCCGCGACGCCGGGCTGGGACTCAATCCCCAGATGGACGGCCAGCTTCTGCGCATTCCGTTGCCCGAACTCAACCAGGAACGGCGCAAGGAACTGACCAAGCTGGCATCCAAATATGCCGAAGCCGCGCGCGTGGCGGTGCGCAACGTGCGGCGCGACGGCATGGAGTTGCTCAAGAAGCTGGAGAAGGATCACAAGATCGGCCAGGACGAGCACCACACCAAGGGCGAAGAGCTGCAGAAGCTCACCGATACGCACGTCAAGGACATCGACGCCACGCTCCACGCCAAGGAGCAGGAAATCATGCAGGTTTGAATCCGGGCATGGACATCCCGCTGGCCGATCTTCCGCAGGTTCTGCCCCGCCATGTCGCCATCATCATGGACGGCAACGGCCGCTGGGCGCGCAAGCGCCACCTGCCGCGCGAGGCCGGCCATTTCGCGGGCATGAACGCGGTGCGCGAGACGGTCCGGGCGGCCTGCGACATGAAGCTGGGCAATCTCACCCTGTTCGCTTTCTCCAGCGAGAATTGGAAGCGGCCCAAGGCCGAGGTGGGGGCGCTGATGGGCCTGTTCCGCACCTATTTCCGCAGCGACATGGACGAACTGGTCGAGCGGAATGTCCGTATGCGGATTATCGGTCATCGCGGACGCGTCGCGAACGACATCCAGCAGATGATTCTGGATTCGGAAAGCCGGACCGCCCAGAACACCGGCCTCAACCTCACTTTCGCGTTCGATTACGGCGCCAAGGAGGAGATCGCCGCCACCGCGCGCGAACTGGCGCGCGCTGCCGCGGAGGGAAGGCTGGATCCCGAGACGATCACGCCGGAATTGTTCGGATCGCGGCTTTTCACCAGTGCCCTGCCGGAACCGGATCTTGTCATCCGCACCTCGGGCGAGCGGCGGCTTTCCAATTTTCTTCTCTGGCAGTCCGCCTATGCGGAACTGCTGTTTCTGGACACACTGTGGCCCGATTTCGGCCGGGCCGAGTTGCTCAAGGCGCTGCAGAGCTTTGCCGGACGCGACCGGCGTTTCGGCGCGCTCAATTCGGAAGCGGTGGCGTGAGCAGCCCGCACCCGCAATCGCCTGCCGCCGGCGATCACGCGCCGGGCTATCGCGCGATGCGCTGGAACATGGACTGGATCACCCGCCCGCTGTTCGGACTGGTGCTGGCGGGTCTGGCCATCCTGGTTCTTTCCTACGCGCCGGAATATTTCGCCATGCTGGTCGTGGCTATTACCCTGCTTGCGGCTTACGAGTGGCACCGCATGGTCCGGCGGAGTGAAAATTACCTCCCGGGCATCCTGCTTACAGGCGTGGCCGTGGTGCTGGCGGTTTTCCTGCTGATGGCGATGCATCAGGCCTGGCCGGCCATTCTGGTCGTGTTCCTGGGCGCCGGCATCGCCGCCGGCCTGGCGCGCTTTCAGGATCAGCATCCGGCCTGGCAGGCATTGGGCGTGATCTATCTGGGACTGCCCGCGGTGGCGCTGGTCAGCCTTCGCGCCTTCCCGGAGCGCGGCGCGCTGGTCATCATCGGGCTTTTCCTGATCGTCTGGGCGACCGACACCGGCGCCTTGATCTTCGGCAAGCTGATCGGCGGGCCTCGCATGGCGCCCAGGCTTTCGCCGGGCAAGACATGGGCGGGCACTATCGGAGGCAGCGTTACCGCGGCGATCGTGTTCGGCCTCTATATCCTGCTTTTGAATGGCGTGTTTTGGAGCGCGGCGCTGTTCGCGCTGCTCTTCAGCATCCTTGCCCATGCCGGCGACTTGTTCGAAAGCTTCGTCAAGCGCCGTTTCGGGCTCAAGAATTCCGGCAGCCTGATCCCGGGCCATGGCGGCGTGCTCGACCGGATGGATTCCACCATTTTCGCCAGCATCGCGCTGGCGATCCTGATCTTTGCCGCCCATTTCGATATATTGTTCGGTGCCACGTCATGAAACCCATAGCCGCGAGCGGAAATTTCGGCGATGTGCCTTCGCTCCAGGAGGTCATACATCGCCGTGTGACGGTGCTGGGTTCGACCGGTTCCATCGGCGTCAACACGCTGGATGTGGTCGCGCATGCCCGCAAGGTCTATGGCGGAGAGGCTTTCCCGCTTGCCGCGCTCACCGCCCAAGGCAATGTCAAGCTCCTGATCGAGCAATCCCGCGCCTTGAAGCCCAGCCGCGCGGTCATCGGCGACAGCGCGCTCTATGGCGAGCTGAAGGCCGGTTTGGCCGGCACCGGGGTCGAAGCCGCGGCGGGACGCGAAGCGGTGATCGCCGCCGCCGGTCTTGAGTCGGATTTCGTGATGGTGGCGATCATGGGCGCGGCCGCGATCGAGCCGGCCCTGGCGGCGATCGCCCGCGGCGTCATCGTCGCGCTTGCCAACAAGGAATGCGTGGTGGCGGCGGGCGCGGTGTTCCGCGATGCGTTGGAACGCGCCGGCGCCTCCGTGATCCCGGTCGATTCCGAACACAACGCGATTTTCCAGGTGCTGGGCTCGGGCGATGCTGGCGATGTGGAAAAAGTGACGATCACCGCTTCCGGCGGCCCGTTCCGCGAATGGCCCCTGGAGAAGATGCGCGCGGCGACGGTGGAAGAGGCCGTCGCCCATCCCAACTGGGCGATGGGACGCAAGATCTCGCTCGACAGCGCCACCTTGATGAACAAGGGACTGGAACTGATCGAAGCGCATTTCCTTTTTGCGCTGCCGCCGGAAAAGCTGGATGTTCTGGTGCATCCCCAGTCGATCGTGCATTGCCTGGTCGGCTATGACGACGGCACCACCATGGCGCATCTCTCCGCCCCCGACATGCGCACGCCGATCGCCCATGCGCTCGCCTGGCCCCGGCGCATCGCCTCGCCGTCGCGCCGCCTCGATCTCGCCAGGCTGGGTCAACTGGTGTTCCAGGCGCCGGCACACGACCGGTTCCCCGCGCTCAATCTCGCGATCGAATCCATGCGCTCGGGGGGGCTGGCGCCCACCGTGCTCAATGCCGCCAACGAAATCGCCGTCCAGGCTTTTCTCGACCGCCGGATCGGGTTCCTCGACATCTCGAAAGTGGTGGGAGAGACCTTGAACGCCGACGCGATACAAGGCTCGAATGGGCAGGCTGGCGATCTCGGCACGGTGCTGGGCACCGACGCGCGGGCGCGGGCGCTGGCGGAAGAGATTTGTCAACGGGTGGGGATGTGAGAGGACATCATGTTTGAGGCCATACGCGGCCTGATCGCCTGGACGCCGCTCGGGCTTCCCGCCTTCCTGTTCGTGATCACGGTGGTGGTTTTTTTCCACGAGCTTGGCCATTTCCTGGTGGCCCGCTGGTGCGGGGTGAAGGTCGATGTCTTTTCGGTCGGCTTCGGCAAGGAGATTTTCGGCTGGAACGACCGGCGCGGCACGCGTTGGAAGGTCAGTTGGCTGCCGATCGGCGGTTATGTGAAATTCGCCGGCGACGCCAGCGCCGCCAGCACGCCGGATCACCGGGCGGCCGAGCGCATGAGCCCGGCGGAACGCGAACATACGCTTCTGTACAAGCCGGTCTGGCAGCGCGCCGCGGTGGCCGCGGCGGGACCGCTCGCCAACTTCCTGCTCGCCATTCTGCTGTTCACCGGCCTGATCTACTACAATGGTCATACGGTCCTGGCGCCGGTCGTAGGCCATGTGGTCGAGGGCAGTGCCGCGGAGGCGGCGGGCATCAAGGCCGGCGACCGCGTCACCGCCATCGACGGCACGGCCATCACCGACTTCGAGCAGATGCCGCAGATCATCGCCGTCAGCGGCGGCAAGAACCTGAAACTAGAGCTTCTGCGCGACGGCAAGTCTATAAGCGTGCAGGTGACCCCGCGCGCGACCCGGATGCGCGACGCGCTGGGGGACATGGGAACCAATATGGTGATCGGGGTCCAGCCGTCGCGCACGGCTCCGATTACGACCGAATATTACAGCCTGCCGGGGGCCGTCGGCGCCGCGACCGCCGAGACCTGGAATATCATGGCCACCACGGTCAAGGGCATTGCCCAGATGGTCCGGGGCTATGGCAGCGCCGACCAGTTTCGTGGGCCCGTGGGCATTGCCAAAATGACGCGCCAGGTGGCGGTGTTCGGCTTCATGGCGCTTCTGCAGTTGGTGGCTGTACTTTCGGTAAGCATTGGTCTGGCCAATCTTTTTCCGATTCCGCTGCTCGACGGCGGGCATCTTCTGTACTATGCATGCGAAGCAGTTTTGGGACGGCCGCTCGGTGAGCGGGCCCAGGATGTCGGATTTCGGCTTGGGCTGGTTTTGGTCCTGGGGCTTGTGCTCCTGACCACGTGGAACGACCTGGCTCGCCTGAATCTTTTCTAGAACTCGGCCGCTGCCTCACTTGGTGATGCGCGCCTTCAAGACGGGTGCCGGACGGCGGAATGCGGATTATCGCCCATCATAAAGCGGTTTTGCGCGCGACCTCGGCGACGCTCTGTCTGGCGCTTTTTGTCGTTCCGGCGGGCGCGCAGTTGCGTCCCGGCGCCGAAGACCGCGCCGCGGTCCTCAATGCCGAGCGCGACGCGCCGCAGAACCAGCAGCCTGCGGCCCAGCCCGCCCAACCGGCCCGGATCATTCAGCACATCACCGTCGCCGGCACCCAGCGCGTCGAGCCGGGCACGGTCCTGACCTATGTGAATATCCGCGAAGGCGACGCGTATGACCCCGCCAATGTGGACAAGGCGCTGAAGTCGCTGTTCGGCACCGGCCTGTTTTCCGACGTGAAGATCAATTTCAACAACGGCACCATGGCGATCCGGGTGGTGGAAAATCCCATCGTCAACCAGGTCGTCTTCGAGGGGAACGACAAGGTTTCCACCAAGGATCTCACCAAGGAGGTCCAGATCAAGCCGCGCGGCACCTTCACCCGCGCCCGCGTCCAGGCCGATGTGCAGCGCATCATCGAGCTCTATCGCCGCAACGGAAAATTCGCGGCGCGCGTCGATCCCCAGATCATTCAGCGGCCGCAGAATCGCATCGACCTGATCTTCTCGATCACCGAGGGGCCGACCACCGGCATCGCCCGCATCAATTTCGTCGGCAACAAGGTCTATGACGCCGACACGCTGAAAGGGCAGATCGCCACCGAGGAAAGCGCCTGGTACAAGATCCTCGCCAGCAACGACAATTACGATCCCGACCGCCTGGCGTTCGACCGCGAGCAGCTGCGCCGCTTCTATGTCAATCACGGCTATGCCGATTTCACCGTCGTCAGCGCGGTGGCCGAATTGTCCCAGAACCGCCGGAACTTCTTCGTCACTTTCACGCTCAATGAGGGACCGCGCTATACCTTCGGCAAGGTCACGATCAATTCCCAGATCAAGGAACTGCAGCCCAAGGCCCTGCGGCCGATGGTGCCGATCACCAGCGGCGACATCTACAATGCCGAGTCGGTACAGAAGGCCATCGACGCGCTAACCAATGCGGCGGGAACCAAGGGTTATGCTTTCGCGGAAGTGCATCCGCGCATTGCGCGAAACCGCGACAACAAGACCATCGACCTGATCTTCGACATCGCACAGGGCCCCCGCGTCTATATCGGCAAGATCAACATCACCGGCAATGTGCGCACCCTGGACAAGGTGATCCGGCGCGAATTCCGCCTGGTGGAGGGCGATGCCTTCAACCGGGTCCTGGTCGACCGGTCGCGCACCCGCATCCGTGCGCTCGGCTTCTTCAAGGAAGTCGATGTCAAGAATACGCCCGGCAGCGCGCCGGACCGCACCGACATCACGGTCGCGGTCACCGAGCAGTCCACCGGCCAGTTGCAATTGGGCCTGGGCTATTCCTCGGCCAGCCAGCTCACCGGCGAGTTCAGCTATACCGAGCAGAATCTCTTCGGCCGCGCGCAATTCCTGAAGACCTCGGTTTCGGTGTCCCAGATCTACAAGCTGTATCAGTTCAGCTTCACCGAGCCGTATTTCCTCGACCGGCCATTGGCGGCGGGATTCGATATCTACAAGTCCCAGACCGATTATCGTCAGGCGACCTATTCCAGCGACGTGTCCGGCGTGACGCTCCGGCTGGGCTTTCCGATCTCGGAATATTCCTCGGTGGGGCTGCGCTACACCTACCAGATCACCCAGGTCTTTCCCTTCGCCAACGCGCCGCTGGAAATCCAGCTGGCGGCGGGCGACACCTATGGCTCGATCTTCGGTTTCACCTACGGCTACAACAGCCTGGACGACATCCGCCGGCCCACCACCGGCGTCTCATTCTCCCTCAGCCAGGATTTCGCCGGTTTCGGCGGCAATCTGCGTTTCGTCAAGACCGAGGCGGAGTTCACCGGCTATCGTCCGGGTTTTGGCGGCGCGCTGGTCAACTCGCTGGCGCTGCATGCCGGTATCATTCAGGGCTATGACGGCACTCCCGTTCCCATCAACCAGCGCTTCTTCAAGGGTGGCGACAGTTTCCGCGGTTTCGCCATCGCCGGCATCGGCCCGCGCGATCTGGTGGCGCCGCGTTGTTTCATCAGCCCCTGCAGGATCGGCTCCAGCGCCTTGGCGATGGTGGCCTGGGCCTGCAGGAAGCCGCCCTGAATGGCCTGCTCCTTCTTCTGGGCCGCGGCCTGCATGCCCGCCTGCTTGTTTTCGAAATCCTTG
>JAFKFF010000061.1 GCA_017307315.1 Alphaproteobacteria bacterium | reverse complement strand
CCCATGACGTGGGCTGGATCAGCGACATGACGGTGGGCCGGCTGATGCGTAGCGACGCCAAGACCGTGCCGGAGAATCTGGGCTTGCGGGCGTTGCGGGCGGCCTATCCGGTGGGGGGCACCAAGCGCCTCTATGTCGTCGACGGCACCGGGCATTACATCGGCGCCATCGATACGTCGGACCTGCACGACGCGGAGATCGACGATGCGCTGGACTGGGCGGTGGCAGGCGATCTGGCCGAAGCCCCCGACCAGTTCCTGCTGCCGTCCGAGAATATCCGCAGCGCGCTGGCGCGCTTCGATTCGCTCCAGGTTGAAACCCTGCCTGTCCTTCTGTCGCGCAGCCAGAAGACGGTGGCGGGCTATGTGACGGAAGCCTATGCGCTCAAGCGCTATTCCGCCGAACTGGAGCGGATGCGCTCGGCCGAGCTGGGCCAGCGCGACCTCTTTTCGATCGGACCGTTGCCCAGCGGCAAGGCGCCGTCGTCCTGACTTTGCCCTTTACGCCCGCCTGCGCGCGCCCTATATCCCGGCCATGCGCCCAGAAGCCGAACGCAGCGTCGAAGATATCCAGCAGGCCATCGCCCTGCTGAGGAGGCATCTTTGACTGGGACAAGTCGCTGCGCCGCCTGGACGAGCTGAACGCCCGCGCCGAAGACCCCACCCTCTGGAACGATCCCGCCAACGCGCAGAAACTGATGCGCGAGCGGCAGAAGCTCGACACCTCGCTCTCGTCGGTCCGGGCGCTGGAAAATGAACTGTCGGATTTCATCGGCCTGATCGAGATGGCGGAAGCCGAAGGCGACGGCGCCATGGTGGCGGACGCGGAGGCCTCGATCGATGCCTTGCAGAAGCGCGCCGAGCAGCTTCGCCTGCAATCCATGCTATCGGGCGAGGCGGACGGCAACGACTCCTATCTGGAGATTCATGCCGGGGCAGGCGGCACCGAGAGCCAGGACTGGGCCTCGATGCTGTTCCGCATGTACACGCGCTGGGCCGAACGCCACGGCTACAAGCTCCAGCTGATCGAAGAGAGCGAAGGCGAGGGGGCGGGGCTGAAATCGGCCACGCTTCTGGTCAAGGGCGATAATGCCTATGGCTGGCTCAAGACCGAAGCGGGGGTGCATCGGCTGGTGCGCATTTCGCCGTTCGATTCCAATGCCCGCCGGCACACGTCTTTTTCATCCGTCACGGTCTATCCGGTGATCGACCAGTCGATCGAGATCGATATTCCGGAAAAGGATGTCCGCATCGACGTCTATCGCGCCAGCGGCGCGGGTGGGCAACACGTCAACAAGACCGAAAGCGCGGTGCGCATCACCCATCTGCCGACCGGCATTGCCGTCGCCAGTCAGTCTGAGCGCAGCCAGCACCAGAACCGCGCGATCTGCTGGGATATGTTGAAGTCGCGGCTGTACGAGATCGAGCTGGAAAAGAAGAAAGCCGAAACCGGCGCCTTTGTCGGCGAGAAATCCGACATCGGCTGGGGCCATCAGATCCGCTCCTATGTCCTTCAGCCCTATCAGCTGGTGAAGGATCTGCGCACCGGCGTGGAAAGCCGCACGCCGCAGGATGTGCTGGACGGGGACCTCGACCCATTCATGGCCGCGGCGCTGGCGCAAGAGGTTGGCGGCAAGCCGCGCGAGAAGGTCGAAGATCTCGAATAGCGCCGGCGCGCATGCGCCCGGCGGAGTGAGACGCCAATCGGCTACAGCGGCGCGCGAACGGCTTCTATGAAATTGGCCGGATTCTGCACCGCATCGTCATACCAGATTTCATAATGGACGTGCGGCCCGGTGCTGCGGCCGGTGGAACCGACCCGGCCGATGGACGCGCCTTTTTCCACGGTGGCGCCGGCGCGCACCGTCATCGCCGAAAGATGGCCGTAGCGCGTGCGGATGCCGAGGCCATGGTCGATTTCCACCATGTTGCCATATCCGCCCTTGTTGCCGACAAAGACCACCGTGCCGGGAGCGGTGGCGCGCACCTGCGCGCCCCAGGGGCCGGCGAAATCGATGCCCGAATGAAACGCGTAGCGGCGGGTGAAGGGATCGACCCGGGCCCCGAAGCCGCTGGTGCGTTCGAAGCCGGTGCCGCCCACCGGCAAGGCGAGCGGAATGTGACGCATCTCGAACGACAGGTCGCTGAGCTGGCTCAGGATGGCGCTGGCATGCAGATAGCTGGCGTTGAAGCTGGGATCCTTGATGCCGTTGACCTGCACCCGGTCGAGCGGAATTTCCGGGCCGCCCACGCCTTCGTCGCTCGCGATCTTGCGTTGGAACTGGTCGGGATTGATGCCGGTGCGGCGGACGATGTCGCGCAGCGCGACGACATCGTTCGACAAGATGTCGCGTGTCTTGCCCATCAGGAGATTTTCGGACCGCCCCATCGCCGCCACCCGCGCGGTCTGGGCGGTCAGAGCGCGCAGCCCCGGATGCTGCGCATAGACCGCCGAAAGCGCCGCCTGGTCCCTCGCACGAAGTGTGAAGACATCAGACGCCAGCTTGCGCAGTTTCGCCCAGGCATCGTCTAGGAGACCGGCATGTTCGGGCCGCGCGACCCGCGGCTGCGGTTGCGCCGGTCCCGGCATCACCGAAAGCGTGCTGCCATGGTCCGTGTCCGCGAAGGTTCCCGGAAGGCCTGCCGGGGCGGAGACGCCAAGGCTGTCGCTGGCAGGTCCGTCGTCCCGGCCCGGAATGCCGGACAGGCGGCTACCGGATTTGAGCGTTGTCGGGATGTCGCGGCTGGGGGCGAGCGCGGCCTCGACCTGGGCCTTGCGGTTGAGGAAGCCGGCGATGGTGTTCTGTTTGGTCTGCAAATCGTCCGCGGCCGCCTTGAAACGGTCCTGGGCGCCGACCAGCGCGCCGTTCAATTCGTCATACGAAATCTGCAGGTCGGCGAGGCGGCTCTCATACGCCGTCTGCATTTCCTGGAAGCGCCGGTCCTTGGCGGTGATGATGCGATCCTTGAAGATGACATTCACCGTGGCGAACGCCACCCAGCCCAGGAAGATCAGGACCAGCCCGGCGAGGGTGGCCTGCAGCGATGGGCCGAAGGTGAAGAACTGCACCTTTCCATTGCTGCGGACATAGATCTGCCGTTCCGGAAAGGTGTCGTGAATCCAGACCCAGGCGCGTTCCATGGCGCGGGCCGCCAGTCCTGGTGCATGCGGCTTGCTGTGTTCGGCGGCTTTTTCCGCGGTGGATTTCTTTCCTCGCTGCCAGAAGAAGGAGCGCACCGTCTGCCGCGGCCCGAACCGCTTGCCCCGGCTCATAAGCTTTTCGCCGCAGCGAGCACGGCCTCCACATGGCCGGGAACTTTCACCTTGTGCCAGGCCTGGACGATGGCGCCCTTGGCGTCGACCAGGAACGTCGCTCGCTCCATGCCCATATATTTGCGGCCGTAAAGACTCTTTTCGACCCACACACCCCAGGCGTTGGCGGCCTCGAGATCCGGATCGGACGCCAGCGCGATTTTCAACTTGTGCTTTTTGCGGAATTTTTCGTGAGAAGCGACGCTATCCTTGGATACACCGATGACGGGAATGCCGAGCTTGGCGAATTTCCCCGCCGCGGCGGAAAAATCCACCGCCTCCCGGGTGCAGCCCGAAGTGTCGTCCTTGGGATAGAAATAAATCAGAAACGGTTTGCCCTTCAGACTGGTCCGGCTGACCACGTCTCCCGCATCGGTCGCGAGTTTGAAGTTCGGGGCCTTTTCGCCCGCTTCCAACGCCATCCGCCATCTGTCCTGAAAACGCCGGGCGTAACTTAAGAGGGGGCCCGCGCCGGACGCAACCTGGAAAAATCTTTACAAGATGCTGGGTTGTCTGCCCTTTTGTGGCCCAACAGGTGCGATAATGCTCCCGTCCCCCAGCCCGGACCGGCCCGCTTGAGATTGCCATTTGCCAGCTACATCAAGGCCCACCACATCAGTGGGGCGGCCGTCTGCATGGGCGGCCTGGTCGCGGCGCTGGTGTTCTTCGTGGCCGGGGCCGGCATTCGCCTCTTGCTGGGGCCTGTGTCGCTGGGGCCGTTGCAGGGAACCTTGACCGGCGCGATCCAGCAGGCCTTGCCCGGCATATCCCTGACATATGATCAGGCCGCGATCGAATGGAGCCGAGACGAAGGCCGGGTCAATCTGGTCGTGCTGGGCGCGAAAATTTTCGACGACAACAAGCGGGTCGTCGCCCAAGCCCCCAAGGCCGACATCGATCTCGCGGCCCGGCCCTTCCTGTCCGGCCAGGTCAAGGTTCAGCGCATCACGCTGGTCGGCGTTCAACTTTCGCTGGTCCACATGAAGGACGGCGGCATCAGGCTGGGCGCGGAAGGAGAGAGGAGCGCCAACGATGTTCTGGCGCGCCTCAATGACGTCATCGAAGCGAAAGGCTCGTCCACATCCGGACTGAAGAGTTTCGCGGTGCGTGGCGCGCGGCTCAATCTGTTCGACGAGCCGACGGGGCTGAAGATCGTTGCGCCCCGCGCCGATCTTGTCCTCTCGGCGAAGGGTGATGCCATCGCCATCCATTCGGATGCCGATGTGACGATTTCCGGCCGGCCCGCGCATATCCGGGCAGATGTGACCCTGCCGCCGAACGGCGGCGCGGTGACGGGCGACGCGCTGGTGACGGGCCTGGATCCGCGCGCCCTCGCCGCCAATGCTCCGCTCTTCGCGCCGCTGAAGGACATCGGCTTGTCGGTCAACCTTGCGAGCCGCTTTGCGCTCTCCGGCGCGCGGGTCACGAAGGCGGATTTCGACGCCACCGCGGCGGGCGAGATGCCCCTGGCCGGACTGAAGGGTGGAACGCTGCATGTGCGGCGCGTGCATCTCAAGGGTGCTTATGACGGTGTGAAAAACCATCTTTCCCTCGATCAGGCAGCCTTCGACACCCGTGAGGGCATCGTGCGGCTCAAGGGCGGCGCGGATTTTCACTATGACGGAACCGCGCTCGCCAGTGTCAGCGGCACGATCGCCTCGACCCGCATCGCACTCGACATGCCCGGAATTTTCGCCCAGCCGGTGGGATTCCAATCGCTCCAGCTTGCCGGCGATTATCAACTGGCATCGCGCACCATCCGCATCGCCCAAGCCAGCCTGACCGGGCCCGCCTTCGCTCTCTCTGCCGGAGGAAGCATCACTTTGGGAAGCGAGGGACAGGCGCCGGGTCTTGCGCTGAGCGGGCGGCTGGCGCCGCTGCCGGTCAAGACCTTGCTGCACTACTGGCCGCTGCCGGTGGTTCCCGGCGCCCGCGAATGGATCGCGGAAAATATTTTCGCGGGCGATTTGGGTCCGATGGATTTCGAGACCCATTTCCCGGTCGGGATGCTGGACCAGAATGTGTTGCCTGACGATTCCATGAAACTCACTTTTGCCATGAGCGGCGTGGAGGGAAGCTACGTCAAAGGCCTCACCCACCTTACCGGCGTGTCGGGCAGTGCGACGCTTCTGGGCGACACGTTCAGCGCCGATTTCGACGGCGGCAAGGTCGGCAACCTGACCGTAAGCAACGGTCATGCGGTGATCCCGGATCTGCATGTTCACGGCACGGTCGGCCGGTTCACCGCCCATGTCGACGGGCAGATGCCCGAGA
Source organism: Alphaproteobacteria bacterium (assembly GCA_017307315.1). Lineage (GTDB taxonomy): Bacteria > Pseudomonadota > Alphaproteobacteria > Micropepsales > Micropepsaceae > Rhizomicrobium. The sequence continues at coordinate 2,123 of JAFKFF010000061.1, read as the reverse complement.
TCATGACCCTGATCGACATGCAGCCTTTGGGGTATCCCACCCGCTTCGGTATCGATCCCAAGCAGACGCGCGGGACCGCGAGCACCGATCTGAGTTTTGAGGTTCCCATGCTGCAGGATCTCGCCGTGGATGCGGTGGGAATTTCTGTCAAGGCGCAGGTGAACGATTTCGCGGTCACCCTGGGCCGGCTCAAGCTCACCAATGGCGCGGTCAATTTCGATATCGACAATTCTCGGCTGCGCCAGACCGGCAATCTCTCGATCGCCGATGCCCGCTTCGCGGTCGATTGGCTGGAGGATTTCAAGACCACCCAGCCGATCACGACCCGGATCAACGCCAAGGGCGTGATGACCGACGGCGCGCGGCAGGCGCTGAGCATTGGCCTGCAGAACATCCTGACCGGGCCGGTTCCGGTCAACGCCGACATCCAGGGGCGCCGCGGCCAATTGACCACCGCCGATGTCGCCATCGACCTGACCAATTCCGCCCTGACCATCCCCATCCTGCATCTGGGCAAGCAGGCGGGGCAGGCGGCTTCGGGCCGCGTCACCGTCAATTTCGCGGCGGGCGATCTCATCCGCGACGAGGTGATCCGGGTCACCGGCCCCAATCTCAGCGCGAGCGGAACCGCGAGTTTCGATCGCACCGGCTCGCTCTCGGTCCTGAATTTCACCTCCGTGAAGATGGGCGAATTGAATGACCTGTCCTTCACGCTCACGCGCTCGGCCTCGGGCGATGCCTATGTTCTCAGGGGGCGCTCGCTCGACGGCTCGCTGATCGGCCGCAATGTGGGGGACGCCAACGGCGCCGCCGGAACCGCACCGCCGCGCGACGACACGCCGACGGGGCCTTTCCGCATCGACGCCAGGCTCGACCGGCTGGCGATGCGTGACGGCGTGGCGATCGCCCCGTTCAACCTTGATCTGGCCGGGATCGGCAACAAGCCTTCGGCACTGACGCTATCGGGCGGGATCGGCAAGGAAACCCTCAGCGGCACCATTCAAACCAGCGCGGCGGGACGCAAAGTCTCCATCGAGGCCGGCGATGCGGGCACCTTGATCCAGGGGCTGTTCAATTTTCAGAGCATCAAGGGCGGCAAGCTCAAGCTGTCCGCCGATCTTCCCGGCCGCGCCAGCGACCCGAATGTCGGACCCGGCACGCCGGATTATCAGGGCATGCTCGATATCGACGATTTCCAGGTGGTCAACCAGCCTTTCCTGGCGCGGCTGTTCTCGGCCGGATCGCTCACCGGCATCGGCGATTTGATGGGCGGCGACGGCATATCGATCGAGAATATGAACGTGCCTTTCTCGTCCAAGAACAATGTCATCAGCGTGCATGATGCCCGCGCCCGCGGCCGCGCCATCGGCGCCACCGCCGACGGTTATATCGACCGCCCCAAAAGCCAGGTGGCGCTGAAAGGCTCGCTGGTGCCCGCCTATGGCTTGAATTCGGTGCTGGGCAACATTCCGCTCTTGGGCGATGTTCTGGTGTCGAAGAAGGGCGAGGGCGTGTTCGGCGTGACCTATTCCGCCACCGGCAGCGCCGAACAGCCCAAGATCGACGTCAATCCGCTGTCGGTTCTGACGCCGGGCATCCTGCGGCGGATTTTCGAGGGGCGCATGCCGACCGCGGCGAATGCGCCATCCAATGCGCCGCAGCAGCCGGCGGAACCCGCGCAGCAGCCCCGATAGGGTCAGAGCGGCCTGATAAGAACGTGCCGCTTCTTGCCGCTGGAGAGTTTCAACACGCCCTCTGCGCCGAGAGCGGCGGTATCCACCATGAGCCGCGGATCGCTCACCGCGGCATCATTGAGTTTCAAGCCGTTGTTGGCGATCAGTTTCCGCGCTTCGGAATTTGACGCCGCCAGGCCTGCCGCGACGGCGAGATTGAGAATGCCGTCCGGCAATTTCGCCTGGATGGTGGGAAGCCCCTCGGCGGAAGCGCCTTCCTCGAAGGCGCGCCGCGCCGTTTCCGCCGCCCGCTCCGCCGCCTCGCGGCCATGCAGGATGGCCGTCGCCTCGCTTGCCAGGGTCTTCTTGGCGTCGTTCAACTCCGCGCCCTGAAGCGTTTCCAGCCGCGCGATCTCGCCTTCCGGAAGGTCGGTGAAAAGGCGCAGGAAG
>JAFKFF010000456.1 GCA_017307315.1 Alphaproteobacteria bacterium | reverse complement strand
CAATGGCTGCCAGCCCTTGAACGTGTTCGGCATCAACAACGCCTCGGAAGCGGCGATCAACCATACCAATGCCCGGGCGCGCGCCGGCGGCAACTGGGCCCAGTCGGTCCTGAACGAAGACGTCTTCGCCGCCTCGGCCAACGGCACCCTGCCGGAAGAATGGTCGCTGGGCGCGGGCCCGATCGCGGTGGCGTTCGGCGCCGAATACCGCCAGGAAGGCGCCCGCGTCTCCGCCGATACGACCGCGCTCGCGGTGGGCTACAGCGTCGGCAACTTCTCCGGCTTCTCCGGCCATTACAGCGTGGCGGAAGGCTTCGGCGAAGTCACCGTGCCGCTGCTCAAGGACAATGTCGTCCAGTCGCTGGAATTCAACAGCGCCGGCCGCATCACCAGCTACTCCACCTCCGGCATGGTCGAGACCTGGAAGCTGGGCCTCACCAGCCAGGTCAATGACGATGTCCGCCTGCGCGGCACCTGGTCGTTCGACATCCGCGCGCCCAACTTGCAGGAATTGTTCGCGTCGGGCTATTCGGTTTCGGGCACTTTCGTCGATCCCTACACGCACGACACGGTCAACGGTTACGTGCTGCAGGGCGGCAATCCGCTGCTGAAGCCGGAGCAGTCCACCACGATTTCGGGCGGTGTGGTCCTCACCCCGCACTGGGTCGAAGGCCTGAGCCTGTCGGCCGACTGGTATTCGATCGAACTGCGCAAGGCGATCGCCACCATCTCGACCGACGTGATCACGGCCCAGTGCGCGAAGGGCGTCCAGCTCTTCTGCAATCAGGTTTCCTATGTGACCAATTCGTCGGGCACCTTCCTGCAAGTCGCCACCCAGCCGATCAACGCCAATGCCCAGAGCGTCTCGGGCATCGACTTCCAGGTCGACTACCGGACCGAATTCCTGTCCGGCGCCATCGACCTGCACGCGGTCGGCAACTATATGGACCAGCAGACCCAGACGGCGGCGGGCATCACGCTCGACTATGCCGGCGCCATCGGCTCCGACTCCTCGCCGCGCGGCATTCCCAAGTTCCGCACCACGCTGTCGGCGACCTATGTCGAAGGCCCGTGGCAGGGCACGATCCAGAGCCGCATCATCGGCTCGGCCAAGCTCAACAATGCCTGGGGCCCGCTTGACGTGGACGACAACTCCATCCCGATGGTCGGCTATCTGGACCTGCGCGCGTCCTACAAGTGGAACGACAACATCCAGCTCTATGGCGCGATCGACAATGTCATCAACACCCCGCCGCCGATCCCGGC
>JAFKFF010000455.1 GCA_017307315.1 Alphaproteobacteria bacterium | reverse complement strand
TATGACTATATCGCCAGCACGATTATTCCCTGGGCCTCTGAATGGCTGTTCCACTATGAGTACTGGAAGATTTCGGGCGAATTTCTGGGGTTAGTCATTCACCCAACAGCTAGCAGGCAGGTATGCAGCAGCTCTCAGGACTCAAGCCCGGTGGCCCCCGCTCAGCGGGCGCCATTCCCCAGCGCCGCATTCCACAGGTTTGGCCGAAAGACCGGCGTCTTCGCATCCTTTCCATTGATGGCGGCGGCATCCGGGGTATCTTCCCTGCCGCGCTGTTGGCTGGACTTGAAAGGGACTTCACCGGCGGCCATCCGATCTCAGATTATTTCGATATTGTCGCCGGCACTTCCACGGGCGGCATTATCGCCCTCGGTCTTGGTGCCGGTCTCTCTGCCGCAGCGCTCCGCGATCTCTATGTCCAGCGCGGCGGCGAAATCTTCCCGCCCGCCGGCGCCGATTGCGTTGGCCGCTTAACCGCGTGGCTTCGCAAGAAGCGGCAGTATTTTCGTTACTCGTATGACCAGGACGCGCTGCGGCGTGTCCTGACAGACACGTTAGGCGATCGCCTGCTGGAGGTGTCGCGGCTGCGCCTTTGCATTCCCGCGTTTGATGGTCGTCATAGCGAAGTCTTCGTATTTAAGACGCCGCACCATCCCGACTACAAGTTCGACCGGTTTGAGCGGATGGTGAACATCGGGTTGGCCACCGCTGCCGCGCCGACTTACTTCAAGCCACTGGAACACGGCGGCTATATTTTGGTCGATGGCGGAATCTGGGCGAACAACCCACTGATGCTGGCCGTAATCGAAGCGCTAACCTGCTTCGACGTGACATGGGACCAGATTGACGTTCTCAGCTTGGGATGCGGAAACGATCCGTTCTATGTCACCGAGCCGCAACGTGAGCGCGGAGGGCTTATCCAATGGCGCAACGCGATCGGAGCCGCAATGAGACTCCAGTCGCTCGCCGCCACAAACCAAGCCAGGCTGTTGCTTGGGCCGCCTGCCGTATTACGGATTGACGCACCCAATTTTACGCCCAGAATTGAATTGGATGATTGGCAGCGTTCAGTGGCGGAACTGTTACCAGCGGCGGAAGTCGCGGTCGCTAAATATGGGGATGAAATTCGACAGCGTTTTTTGACCGTCAAAGCTGAACCGTTTGCGCCAACGTTGGTGGACTAGATTGATTGGCAATAACTTGGAATGGCCCGTCCGGGCCCCGGTCCTCGCCGTGCGGCTCGTCCCTCCGTCGCGCCGGGTGGCGCT
>JAFKFF010000060.1 GCA_017307315.1 Alphaproteobacteria bacterium | reverse complement strand
AGATCGCCTGCTCCAGCGGCGACACCGCATTGCCGTTCAAATGGTGGGGCGCGAACCAGATCTGATTGGCGAAAGACAGCACCAGAAACAGCAGAAACACGACCTCGTTGAAGCCGGGCAGAAAATGGGAAAAGCCCAGCCGCGCCTTGAGCGGGGTTCCCGGCAGGCCCGCCGAGACGCCGAAGCCGCCCGCGAACAGAAGGCCCATCGCCGTGAACAGGACCACGCAAATGGCGATGGCCGACAGGGACGGGCCCAGCGGCAATCCGCTGATGATCGCCAGGTGCGCGGCATGGGCGCCCGCGAACAGGCAGAAGACGATCCAGCCTTTCGCCAGAAGCCGCGCGATCCCCATTATGGTTTGCCTTCGATTGCGGGGCGCGCGGTCATGGACGGCACCTCGCATGTCGCGCGGCCATGACGGGAAAAACGCGGCAGGCCATCCGCCGCGCGCCCCTCACGCCGAAACGGCAAGGCCCGCGCCCTTGATGCGCTCGTCGCGGATGCCTTCGGCGATCACGAAGGCCAGCTCCAGCGCCTGGCTGGCATTGAGGCGCGGATCGCAGGCGGTCTGGTAGCGCGACGACAGGTCCAGCTCCTTGATCGCCTGGGCGCCGCCCAGGCACTCGGTGACGTCCTGGCCGGTCATCTCGAAATGCACGCCGCCGGCATGGGTGCCTTCGGCGCGATGGACGGCGAAGAAGGTCCGCACCTCTTCCAGCACCCGGTCGACCGGCCGGGTCTTGTAACCGGATTTAAGCTTGATGGTGTTGCCGTGCATGGGATCGGACGACCACACGACCTTGGCGCCTTCGCGCTTCACCGCCCGCACCAGGGCCGGCAGCTTCTCGGCCACCTTGTCGGCGCCGAAGCGCGCGATCAGGGTGAGCCGCCCGGGACTATTGGCCGGATTGAGCACCGCGATCAGACGCAAGAGATCGTCCGGCTCCAGCGAGGGGCCGCATTTCAAGCCGATGGGATTCTTGACGCCGCGGCAGAACTCGACATGCGCGCCGTCGAGTTGGCGGGTGCGGTCGCCGATCCACAGCATGTGCGCCGAAGTGTCGTACCAGTCGCCGCTGGTCGAATCCACGCGCGTCATCGCCTGTTCGTAGGAAAGCAGCAGCGCTTCATGGCTGGTGTAGAAATCGGTGGCGCGCAACTGGGGCACCGAGTCCGGCGTCACGCCGCACGCCGCCATGAAGTCCAGCGCCTCGGAAATGCGCCCGGCCAGGCCCTTATATTGCTCGCCCGCCGGACTGTCGTCGATGAAGCCCAGCATCCAGCGATGGACATTGTGCAGGTCGGCATAACCGCCCGACGCGAAGGCGCGCAGCAGATTGAGCGTCGCCGCCGAATGGGCGTTGGCCTGGATCAGCCGCTGCGGATCGGGGATGCGTGCTTCCGGCGTGAATTCGCCGCCATTGATATTGTCGCCGCGATAGGAGGGCAGCGTGACGCCGTCCCGCGTCTCGAAATCGTCGGAACGCGGCTTGGCATACTGACCCGCGATGCGGCCCACCTTCACCACCGGCACGCCGGCCGCGAAGGTCAAGACCACCGCCATCTGCAGCAGCACGCGGAAGGTGTCGCGGATATTGTCGGGATGGAATTCGGCGAAGCTTTCGGCGCAATCCCCGCCCTGAAGCAGGAAAGCCTTGCCTTCCGCCACCTGGCCCAGCGCGGCCTGCAGATTGCGCGCCTCGCCGGCGAAAACCAGCGGCGGGTGGCTCTTCAGCTGGGTCAGGACGCGGTCCAGCGCCGCCTTGTCCGGATAGTCCGGCACCTGGCGGATGGGCTTGGACTGCCAGCTTTGCGGGGTCCAGGGCTGGGCCACGCGACATCTCCCTTCGAATTGGTCTTGGGATATAGGGGATCGGCCCCGAGTTTACCAGCAAAGCCCGGACCGGAGGTAAATCCACGCCCGTCCTGGATTTTTCCGGCATTTTGGGGCCCTTTTCCCGGCCCGCGAGGCCAACAATCCGCCCTTTCGGGTTAAGCTCGGCCGTTCCAGGAAAGTCCCGACCATGCGGCGCCATTTTCTACCCCTGCTCTCGGCCCTGCTGGCCCTGGGCTCCATGGCGGCCGCGCAGCCCACCTCGCCGCCGCCGAGCCCCGCCTCCGAGCTGCCGCTGCGCATCAAGCAGTTTCGCGACGAGATCGTGGTGGGCCCGGAAGGCCGGGTACAGAGCACCATCACCAGCGCCATCCAGATCCTGAGAGTGCCGCCCACCGGTCCCGCCGGGCAGTTGCCGATCAACTACAACGCGACCCTGGAGGAGGTGGAGATCACCGGCGCCTATACCCAGAAAGCCGATGGGCGGAAGATTCCCGTCGCGCCCGCCGCCATTCTGACTCAACACGCGCCCGCGCAAGGGCTGACGCCGGTCTATACCGATGTCGAGCAGAAGGTGATCATCTTCCCCAATGTCGAGGCCGGCGACACCCTGGTCTATACCGAGACGCGGCGGGACAAACAGGCCGTCATTCCCGGCCAGTTCATGATGGCCAATTATCCCAATCTGATGCTGGGCGCCGACGACAGCCAGTTCACCTTGCGCGTGCCCAAGACCATGACCCTCACGGTCGATTCCAAGGACATGAACCAGGCCGTGAGCGAGGAAGGCGAGCAGACCGTCTATCGCTGGCGCTTTTCCAATCCCAGGCCGCAGCCGCGCCCGACATCGCCGGTGCCGCGTCCCGACACGAGGCCGCATTTCCGGGTCTCGAGCCTGGCCAGCTATGATGCTTTCGCGCATGCCTATGCGCCCCTGGCGCTGGACAAGATCGTGGTCACGCAGGCCGTCCAGAAGCAGGCCGACGCGATCACGCAGGGGCTCGCCGATCCCAGAGCGCAGGCCCGCGCGCTTTACGACTGGGTGAGCCGGCATATCCGCTATGTCGCCATCGAATTGGGCGCGGGCGGTTTCGTTCCGCACGATCCGGACTGGACGCTGACCAATGCCTATGGCGACTGCAAGGACCAGGCGGTCCTGTTCGCCGCATTGTTGAAAGCCAAGAACATTCCCGCCGAACTCGTGCTGATCGGCACCTCGCCGCGCTACGACTTCGGCGCCGTGCCGGTGATGAGCGATTTCAACCATATGATCGTGTGGCTGCCTTCGCTGAACCAATATGCCGACACCACCATGGGCACCGCCGCCTTCGGCACCCTGCCGCTGGCCGATGCCGCCAAGCCGGTGGTGCATGTGGTGCGCGAGGGTACGGCCATGCACAAGACGCCCGCCATAGCGCCGGGCGATCTCACCTCCACCTACACGATCAAGGCGACAGTGCAGCCCGACCGCCGCATCAAGATCGACATGACGACGTCGGCCACCGGCGGCTGGGCGGCGGATCTGCGCCGGGTCGGCATGGAAGTACAATCACTGGGACCGGAGCGGACCGCCGCCGCCATTCTCAAGCTGCACAATTTTCAGGGGACCAGCGGCGGCACCCTGGACGCCAAGCCCACCGACGATCTCACGCCGGAGTATGCGATCTCGGGCAGCGTCACCACCGCCAACGCGGCGCTCGGCACCAACATTTTTTCCGGCGTGTCGAACGCCTTGCGCCTGGTCGACCGGGCCGGCGACGGGCCGATGGGGCCCTTGACCAATCGCGGCATCAGAGATGACGACGACACGCTCTGCTACAGCGCCCGCCAGACCGAGGATTTCGCCATCGACTTCACCGATGCGTTCAAGCTCGATGCCTTGCCCGCCGACATGCATTTGAAGACCGCCAGCATCCGCTACGACACGCATTGGTCGAAAGACGGCAATGTGGTGCGCGTGCATCGCGAATTCGAAAGCAATGTCGGCCAGCCGGTCTGCTCGGGACCGCTGCGCGCCGAAGCGGTGGCGGCGCTGGCCAAGATCCGGGCCGACTTTTCGGTGCAGACGCGGCTGACGGCGGCGGACAAAAAGCCCTGACTGAACCTCTTCGGGCGCCTATTCCGGCGCTTTGGAATAGGATTTGGTCCGCATCGTCACCAGCTCTTCGGCGGCGGTGGGATGCAGCGCCACGGTGCGGTCGAAATCCCGCTTGGTCGCACCCATGCGCAGCGCCACCGCCGCGACCTGGACGATCTCGGCGGCATGATCGCCGAAAATGTGCACGCCCAGCACTTTGTCGGTCTTGGCATCCACCACCATTTTCATGGAGGTGCGCACCGGACGCCCGCCCAACGTGTGCAGCAAGGGGCGGAAGCTCGACTTATAGACGTCGACCGCATGGCCGCTCAGCAGCGCCTTTTCCTCCGACAGGCCGACCACCGCCAGTTCCGGCGTGGTGAAGACCGCGCTCGCCACATGTTCATGGTCGGGCCGGGTGGGATTGTTCTTGAAGGCGGTCTCGACGAAGCACATCGCCTCGTGGATCGCCACCGGTGTCAGCTGCAGCCGGTCGGTGACATCGCCCACCGCGTAGATATGGGGGGCGCTGGAGCGGGAATATTCATCCACCACCACCTCGCCCTTCCTGCCCAGTTCCACGCCCGCCTTTTCGACATGCAGGCTGTCGGTGTTGGGCTGGCGCCCGATGGCGAGCAGAATCTGGTCGCATTCGATCACCCCGCCCTTGTTGGTTTCGGCGTGCAGGGAGCCGCCGCGCTTTTCCACCTTGGTGAATTCGCAGCCCAGCATCACCTCGAGCCCGCGCGACGCCATGGACTCGCAGACCGCATCGCGCATGTCGTTGTCGAACCCGCGCAGGGGCTTTTCCCCGCGATAGACCAGCGAGACATGCGCGCCCAGGCCGTGGAAGATATGGGCGAACTCCAGCGCGATATAGCCGCCGCCCGCCACCAGCACCCGCTTGGGCAGTTCGGGCAGATGGAAGACCTCATTGGAGGTGATGCAGAGATCGCCGCCGGGAATGACATGGGTGGTGCCCATCTCGCGGGTGGGCCGGTTGCCCGTTGCGATCAGGATCTTTTCCGCCGTCACCTTGCGGCCTTCGTTCAGCAGGAGCAACGCGTGTTCGTCCGTGAACACGGCGCGGTCGGAAAAGATGGTGACGCCGGCCGCCTTCACATTCTTGGTGTAGAGGCCTTCGAGCCGGGCGATCTCCTTGTCCTTGTTGGCGATGAAACTCGCCCAGTCGAAGCGCGGCGTGCCGGGTATGGTCCAGCCATAGCCGGGTGCATCCAGGAAATTCTCGGAGAATTGGCTGGCATAGACCATCAGCTTCTTGGGAATGCAGCCGCGGATCACGCAGGTGCCGCCCATGCGGTATTCCTCGGCCAGCGCTACCCTGGCGCCCGTCATCGCCGCCATGCGGGCGGCACGCACCCCGCCCGAGCCGCCGCCGATGACGAAGAGGTCGAAATCGAATTTTGCCATTATGCGTGCTTCCTCAATTCGTCATCACCCGGCTTGCCGGGGTGATCCATGGATTGCCCGCAGGCGCGGGCAATGACGAAGTGGGCGATCACCGCTCGATCACTTCGATTTCGCCCGGACCCGCGATCAGAAGCGTGGTGGCGCGGTCGACGAACAGGCCATGCTCGACCACGCCGGGACCGGCATGGATGGCCGTGCCGAGTTGTTCCGCATTCTGGATGGCGCCCAGATGGCAATCATAGATCACGTTGCCGCTGTCGGTCTTGAAGGTCTGACCATCCTTCAGACGCAGAACCGCCGCCGCATTCTGATAACCCAGGGCCGCGAACACGCCGGAAAGGCGGGCCGCGGTGCTTTTGTGCCCGAACTCCACCATCTCGACCGGCAAGGGGAATTTGCCCAGCCGCGGCACCAGTTTGGATTCGTCGGCGATCACGATCATCTTCTTCGAGGACGTCGCGACGATCTTCTCGCGCAACAGCATGCCGCCGCCGCCCTTGATCAGGTCGAGATTGCGATCGGCCTCGTCGGCGCCATCCACCGTCAGATCGAGCGGCGCCAGATCGTCGAGCTGGGCCAGGGTGAGCCCCAGCTTGCGGGCGAGCGCCGCCGTGCGCTCGGAGGTCGGCACGCAAAGCAGCTTCTGTCCGCCCCGGACCCGCGGCGCCAGCAATTCGACGAAAAGTTCGGCGGTCGAGCCGGAGCCCAGCCCCAGCTTCATGCCGTCGGCCACATATTCGAGGGCCTTGGCGGCGGCGGCACGCTTCAATGGGGTTAGGTCGGTCATGGCGCGGACCATAAAGGTCCGCTGCGACCCGGCCAAGCCAGATTTCCGGTTACTCCACCGTCACCGATTTGGCCAGATTTCTCGGCTGATCGACGTCCGTGCCTTTGGCGATGGCGGCGTAATAGGCCAAGAGCTGCACCGGAATGGCGTAAAGCAACGGCGCCAGGAACGGATCGGCATCCGGCACGGTGATCGAAGCCCAGACGGGACCCGCTTCCGCCACGCCGCGCGCGTCGGAGATCAGCAGCACCTTGCCGCCTCGCGCCATCACTTCCTGCATGTTGGAGATGGTCTTCTCATAAAGCGCGTCATGCGGCGCGATCACGATGATCGGCACCTTCTCGTCGATCAGCGCGATGGGGCCATGCTTCATCTCGCCCGCGGCATAGCCTTCGGCATGGATATAGGAGATTTCCTTGAGCTTGAGCGCGCCTTCCAGCGCCAGCGGGAAGCTCTGGCCGCGGCCCATGTAAAGCACGTCGGTCGCCTTGGCGATGGCCTGGCCCAGCGCCGCCACCGTGTCTTCCTGCTTGAGGAATTCGGCGATATGGCGGGGCGCCTCCAAGAGCGCGGTACAGAGGCGCTTCTCGTCTTCGTCGTTCAACTTGCCGCGCGCCTTGCCCGCCGCGATGGCGAAAGCGGCCAGCGCCGCAAGCTGGCAGGTGAAGGCCTTGGTCGAAGCAACGCCGATTTCCGGCCCTGCATAGGTGGGCAGCACGATATCGGCTTCGCGCGCGATGGAGCTTTCGGCCACATTCACCACCGCGATGGTGGTCTGGCCCTTGGCCTTGGCATCGCGCAGGGCCGCCAGAGTGTCGGCGGTCTCGCCCGATTGCGACACGAATAGCGCGGCGCCGTCCTTGGGATAGATGGGATCGCGGTAGCGCAGCTCGGAGGCGACGTCGGATTCCACCGCCAGGCCGGCCAGCTTCTCGAACCAGTATTTTCCCACCATGCCGGCGTAATAGGCGGTGCCGCAGGCCGAGATGGTGAGGCGCGAGGCTTTCGACAGCGCCGCGCGCAGGCCGACGCCGCGCTGACGCACCACCGGCCCCGCCGGGTCGAGATAATGGGCGAGCGTATGGCCCACCACTTCCGGCTGCTCGTGGATCTCCTTGGCCATGAAATGATCGTGGCCGCCCTTGTCCACCAGCGCGGCGGAGGCGGAGGTGACCTTGATCTCCCGGTTGGCGGGACGGCCGGCGGCGTCGAAGATCGAAACCTCCGCGCCCTGGATCACCGCCACATCGCCATCCTCCAGATAGGCGACGCGGTTGGTGAAAGGCGCCAGCGCGAAGGCATCGGAGCCGAGATAGGATTCTTTCTCCGCATAGCCCACCGCCATGGGCGCGCCCTTGCGCGCGCCGATCAGGAGGCTTTCGTGGTCCCTGAAGATCATGGCGATGGAATAGGCGCCGGTGAGACGGGCGACCGCCGCCTTGGCGGCTTCGTCGGGCGCCATGCCCTTGTCCAGATTGTCGGTGATCAGATGGGCGGCGACTTCGCTGTCGGTCTGGGATTCGAATTTGTGGCCGCGCCCGATCAGCTCCTCGCGCAATTCGCGGAAATTCTCGATGATGCCGTTATGGACGATGGCGACGCGCGCCG
>JAFKFF010000059.1 GCA_017307315.1 Alphaproteobacteria bacterium | reverse complement strand
TTTCGACGCCCCGGCGCAGCGCCTGCGCGCCGTGCCGGGGGTGACGCGCGCCGCCCCGGTGGTGGACGGCCAGGTGATGGCAAGCCAGAACGGGGTCAATTCCGGCGTCATCGTGCGGGGCCTTCGGCCCGCCGACCTCAAGAGCCTCACCATCGTCTCTTCGACTTTATCTCAGAACGCGCTCGCCGATTTTGCGGGCAGCGAGGACGTCATCATCGGCGCCGGCCTCGCGCGGAAGATGGGGGTGCGCCCCGGCGGGTCGATTACCCTGATCGCCCCGAAAGGCAATGTCACCCCATTCGGCACCACACCGCGCATCAAGACCTATAAGGTGGCGGGCACCTTCCGTATCGGCATGACCCAGTACGACACCAGCTTCGTCTTCATGCCGCTGAGCGAGGCGCAGCTCTTCTTCAATTTCGAGGGCGGCGTGAGCAGCGTGGAGGTGATGGTCACCGACCCCGACAACGATCTTTCGATGCTGCCCGCGCTGTCTGAGGCCGCGGGCCGAAACACCCGGCTGGTGCCCTGGCAGGAGACCAATTCCAGTTTCTTCGAGGCGCTTCAGGTCGAGCGCAATGTGATGTTCCTGATCTTGACGCTGATCATTCTGGTGGCGGCGCTCAACATCGTGTCGGGTCTGGTGATGCTGGTGAAGGACAAGTCGCAGGACATCGCCATCCTGCGTACCATGGGCGCTTCGCGCGGCGCGGTGATGCGGGTCTTTCTCATCGCCGGCGCCAGCATCGGGGTGATCGGAACCTTGCTGGGCTTCGCCATCGGCGTCTTGTTCTGCGCCAATATCGAAAGCATCCGCCAGGCGCTGTCGCGGCTGACCGGCACCACGCTGTTCGATCCCACCATCTATTTCCTCTCCAAGATGCCGGCGGAACTGGATTCCGGCGAAGTCGCGGCTGTGGTCGCGATGGCGCTGACCCTGACATTCCTGGCGACGCTCTATCCGTCCTGGCGCGCCGCCAAGCTCGATCCGGTCGAGGCGCTGCGTTATGGCTGATATATTGCGGCTGGAAAATGTCTCGCGCCGCTACCGGGAAGGCGAGGGGCAGCTCGAAATCTTCCGCGACCTCAACCTCACCTTGCGCGCCGGCGAGATCGTGGCCCTGGTGGGCCAGTCGGGCGTGGGAAAATCCTCGCTGCTTCACATGGCGGGCCTTCTGGAAACCCCATCGGGCGGCGAGATCTATATCGACGGCATGGCGGCATCGCGCTTGCCGGACCAGGAACGCACCCGCATCCGCCGCGACATGATCGGCTTCGTCTATCAGGCGCATCATCTCCTTCCCGAATTCGACGCGCTGGAGAATGTGGTGATGCCGCAGATGATCGCGGGCCGGGGACGGAGCGAAGCGGCGGCGGAGGCGAGACGCCTTTTGGTCGCACTGGGCCTGGGGACACGGCTGACGCATCGCCCGGCGCAATTGTCGGGCGGCGAACAGCAGCGCGTCGCCATCGCCCGCGCGCTCGCCAACAAGCCGCGCATCCTCCTGGCGGACGAGCCCACCGGCAATCTCGATCCCCGCACCTCCGGCGGGGTGTTCGACGCCCTGCTGCAGGTTACCCGCGCCGAGGGCCTGGCCGCCCTGATCGCCACCCACAATTTCCAGCTGGCGGACCGCATGGACCGGGCGCTGGTGCTGGAACAGGGCCGGCTGGTGGATCGGGCGTCGGCCTCTGCCTCGGCCTGATATCGCAATTCCTTGCCTGCGCCCGGTATCCTGGTTGCCGGCTTGCTCATTTTGATCTTGTTTTGTTCTTGTCTTCTCACGAGAACTAAAGTAGAACAAAAAGGCAAAACGGGAGGCAGCGATCATGTGGCTCAAGGATGCAGTGGCGGGCGCGGGTCTGGTCATTTTCATGGTGTCGTCCTTTGTCCTGGCCAGCGGCGGTGCCCACGCCATGATGGCGGTTCTCTGACTGTGGATAGCCGGGCCGCAGGCCGCACAAAGCGGGCCTGACGGGCGATAGTCGGGCCGATTCCTCCGGGACTGTCTTATGGCCGGCGCACGCAAAATCGCTTCCTTCGTCCATCTCAGGGTGAAAAGCGCCTATTCGTTGCTGGAAGGGGCGGTCCGGCCCAAGGAACTGACGATGCTGGCGTCGGAAAGCGCCATGCCGGCGGTCGCCGTCACTGACAGCAACAATCTTTTCGGCGTTTATGAGATCGCCGACACCGTGGCCAAGGCGGGGGTACAACCCATCGTGGGCGCGCTGCTTTCAGTGGAGTTGGTGGCCGCGGCACCCACCCAACAGGGAAGCCGCAAGAAGCCGCCCCACCTGCCGCTCCTGGTCCAGAACGAGGTCGGTTATCGCAACCTCACCAAGCTTCTCAGCGCCGCCTATCTCAAGGCCGAGCCGGGCGACTGGCCGCATGTGAAGGCGGATCTGCTGGCCGCCCATGCCGAAGGCCTGATCGCCTTGACCGGCGGGCCCGGCGGGCCGGTCAACACGCTTTTGCTGGATGGGCAGGCCGATGCCGCCTCGGCCCTTCTGGATCGGCTGGCGGCGACGTTCGGCGACCGCCTCTATATCGAGTTGCAGCGGCATGGCCTGGCCGAAGAGCGCGCTACCGAAGCGGCCTTGATCGATCTCGCCTATGCCAGAGAGCTGCCGCTGGTGGCGACCAACGACGTGCATTTCGGCGCCGCCGCCATGTACGAAGCCCATGACGCCTTGCTCTGCATCGCCGACGGCAGTTTCGTGTCGCAGGACGACCGCCGCCGTCTCACGCGCGAGCACCGCTTCAAGACGCCGGCCGAAATGGCGGTGCAGTTTTCCGACCTGCCGGAGGCGTTGGACAATACCATCGAGATCGCGCGCCGTTGCGCTTTCCGGCCGGTAAAGCGCAAGCCCATCCTGCCGGTCTTCGTGCCGGAATCGGGCCGCGACCCAGAACAGGAACTGAAGGCTCAGGCCGAAGAAGGCCTGAAAAAACGGATGGCCGCCAACGCGCTGGCGGCGGAGGAAAGCGTCTATCACGAGCGCCTGACGTACGAGCTTTCCATCATCAACCGGATGGGCTTTCCCGGTTACTTCCTGATCGTTTCCGATTTCATGAAATGGACCAAGGGCCGCGGCATCCCGGTGGGCGTGCGCGGTTCGGGCGCTTCCTCGCTGGTGGCCTGGGCGCTCGACATCACCAACCTCGATCCCTTGCGGTTCGGCCTCTTCTTCGAGCGTTTCCTCAATCCCGAGCGCATCTCGATGCCGGACTTCGATATCGATTTCTGCCAAGAGCGGCGGGATGAGGTGGTGCGCTATGTGCGCGACAAATATGGCGCCGACCGGGTCGCGCATATCATCGCGCTGGGGTCGCTGCAGGCGCGCGCGGCGGTGCGCGACGCCGGCCGGGTGCTGCAGATGCCGCTGGGACTGGTCGACCGCATCGCCAAGTTGATCCCCAATCCCCCCGGCAAGCCGGTGTCGCTCGGCGATGCCGTCGACAGCGAGCCTCGCCTGCAGGCCATCGCCGAATCCGAACCCATCGCCCAGCGCCTGTTCGAAATCACCGGCCGGATCGAAGGGCTTTATCGTCACGCCTCGACCCATCCCGCGGGCGTGGTGATCGGCGACCGGCCGCTGGACGAGATCCTGCCGCTCTACCGCGATCCGCGCTCCGAAATGCCGGTGACGCAGTTCGACTATGAAGACGCCGAGAAGGCCGGGCTGGTGAAGTTCGACTTTCTGGGCCTGAAGACGCTTACCGTCATCGCCAAGGCGGAAGAGCTTCTCAAGAACCGGGGCATTTCGCTCAACACCCAGACCATCGACTTCACCGATAGCAAGACTTTCGAGATGCTGGCGCGGGGTGACAGCATCGGCGTCTTCCAGCTCGAAGGCGCGGGCATGCGCGATCTGATGCGCAAAATGAAGCCCGACCACATCAACGATCTGGTGGCGTTGGTGGCGCTTTACCGCCCCGGCCCGATGGATTCGATTCCGAAATACATCGCCTGCAAGAACGGCAAGGAAGCGGTTGAATATCTGCATCCGCTGCTGGAGCCGATCTTGCGCGAAACCTATGGCGTCATGACTTACCAGGATGACGTCATGCGCATCGCCCGAGAGCTGGCCGGCTACACGATGGGCGAGGCGGATCTCCTGCGCCGCGCCATGGGCAAGAAAATTCCTTCAGAGATGGTTGTCCATCGCGAGAAATTCCTGAAGGGTGCGGGCGAGCGCGGCATTATCTCGTCCGTCGCGGAGCAGATTTTCGAACAGGCGGAGAAATTCGCCGGTTATGGCTTCAACAAGGGCCATGCCGCGGCCTATGCCCAGGTCGCCTATCAGACCGCCTATCTGAAGGCGAATTATCCGGTCGAATTCCTGGCCGCCTCGATGACGCTCGATATCACCAACACCGACCGGCTGAATGTCTTCCGCCAGGAAGCGCAGCGACTGGGCGTGAAGATCGCGCCACCCGACATCAACCGCTCGGCCGCGGTCTTTACCTGCGACGCCGAAGCGAACACCGTCTTCTATGCCTTGGCCGCCGTCAAAGGCGTGGGCCGCCAGGCGATGGATCATGTGGTGGAATTGCGCGAGGCGGGCGGCACGTTCAAATCCATTTCCGATTTCGCCCGGCGTATCGACCCCAAGCTGGTCAACAAGCGCGCCTTCGAAAATCTGGTCCGGGCGGGGGCTTTCGACAGCTTGAACAAATGCCGCCGGCAATTGGTGGAGAATTCGGACCGTATCCTGGGGGGCGCACAGGCGGCGCAGCGCGAGCGCGAAAGCGGACAGGTCTCGCTGTTCGGCGGCGGCGATGCGACGTCCGAAGAGCTTCGCCTGACCAATGTGCCGGATTGGCCTGCCCATGAAAAGCTGGGCGAGGAGTTCGGCGCCATGGGCTTCTATCTGTCGGGCCATCCGCTCGATGCCTATGGCGCCGCGCTGAAGCGGCTGGGCGTGACCAGCTATGCCAGCCTCCTGGAAGACCGGCGCGCCGGGTTCAAGGCCAAGCTGGCGGGCACCATGATCAAGAAGTCGGAGCGCCGGGGGCGCAACGATCAGATGTACGCCTTCGTGTCCTTCTCCGATTCGACCGGCATGTACGAAGTCATGCTGTTTCCGGAAGTGCTGGCGGCAAGCCGGCCACTGCTGGAAGCCGGCAAGAGCCTTGTCATCACCGCCAGCGCCGATTGGGACGGCGACGAGCTCAAGCTTCGCGCCGCCTCCATCGCCGACCTCGATCAGGCCGCGGCTAGCGCGGGTGAGGGCATGGTGGTGCGGTTGGACTCCGCCGAGGCGCTTTCCGCCATCGCGGCGCAGCTGGCGCAGCCGGGCAAGGGCCTGGTCAGTTTCGTAGTGCCGGGCGGGGCAGGGGAAGAAGTCGAGATCGCGCTCGCCAGGCGCCACGCGATCACAGCCGTCCTGCGCAGCAATATCGCGGCCATTCCAGGGGTGCTGTCGGTCGAAGCCGTGTGACCGTTCCGGGAGACTCCGTAATCTTGCGGCAGCTATTTGGCGCGATGGTGGGGTATGCGGCTGTCGCTGATGGTTTTGCGCTAAAATGCACTGGCCTGCGGCGCCGCGCTTCTTGCGGGGCTTTATGGCTGGGCGATGCTCATGGCCACGCTCACCGGCCATGACGGCGCGATCGGCCTTGTGACGCCATTGGTTCTGTTGGGGCTCGGATTGTGGTTCACGCACTCGGGAGCAGAAGCATCCCGTTCTATGGTCCTCGCCCAGCCACAGCGTCCATAGGACGTGGGTGGCGATGCTTATCGCGCCGGCATCGGTTGGCACCCCGGAAACGCGATCTTGCCAACGCGCTAATTTCCAAGGGATTCCGCAGCTTTTTGAGGGGGTGGCCTTCGGAAAGGTAAGGGGGTACGGCCTTGCCCGCGGCCGGCCGAACCCCTATAAGCCCCCCATCTCGCACGCGCGGGTGGGTCCAGGCCGGGTGTTCCGACCTCCCCGTCCGGTGTCTCCCAAAAGGGGATAACCCGCGCGTCTGGCCAACCGGTAAAGGAGAAAGACCCATGGCTCTGCCAGAATTTTCCATGCGTGGACTGCTCGAGTCCGGCGCCCATTTCGGCCACCGCCAGCAGCGCTGGAACCCGAAAATGGCGCCCTATATCTATGGCGCGCGCAACGACATCCATATTCTCGACCTGACCCAGACCGTGCCGCTGTTGCACCAAGCGCTGGTGGCGCTGCGGGACGTCGCGGCTTCGGGCGGGCGCATTCTGTTCGTCGGCACCAAGCGCCAGGCCTCCGAGCCGGTCGCCGCCGCCGCCAAGCGCTGCGCGCAATATTACGTGAACCATCGCTGGCTGGGCGGCACGTTGACCAACTGGCAGACCATCAGCCATTCGATCCGCCGCCTACGGTCCATCGAGGAGACGCTGTCGGGTGCGGAAAATTCCGGCCTCACCAAGAAGGAATTGCTGGGTCTCCTGCGCGAGCAGGACAAGCTGGAACGCTCGCTGGGCGGCATCAAGGAAATGGGCGGCCTGCCCAACATGCTGTTCGTGATCGACACCAACAAGGAATCCATCGCCATCGCCGAGGCCCGCAAGCTGGGCATTCCGGTGACCGCGATCCTGGATTCCAATTCCGATCCGGACGGGATCGCTTATCCGATCCCGGGCAACGACGATGCCGCGCGCGCCATCGCGATGTATTGCGATCTCGCCGCCCGCGCCATCATCGATGGTTTGGGTGAAAGCCAGATCGCGGCGGGTGTCGATGTCGGTGCTGCCGAAGAGATCGAAGACACCTCCAGCCACGTCGAGGCTTCCGCGGAAGCAACGGCCTAATCTTTTCTTTCTTATGGCGCCGCCGGAACGAGCCGTCGGCGCCGCCACGGAGGCCACAATGGCGAACATCACCGCGACCATGGTGAAGGACCTGCGCGACAAAACCGGCGCGGGCATGATGGACTGCAAGACCGCTCTCAATGAAACCAATGGCGATATGGAAGCCGCCATCGACTGGCTGCGGAAGAAGGGCATCTCCAAGGCCGCCAAGAAGGCCGGCCGCGCCGCGGCCGAAGGCCTGGTCGGCGTCGCCGTGGGCAAGGGGGCGGGTGCGTTGGTGGAAGTCAATGCCGAGACCGATTTCGTCGCCCGCAACGACGAGTTCAAAGGCTTCGTGAAAGCCGCCGCCGATCTGGCGTTGCAGGAAGGCGGCGATCTGGAGAAGCTTCTGGCCGCCGAACATGGCGCCAGCAATGTCCAGCAGACCCTGACCGAATTGGTGGCCAAGATCGGCGAGAATATGAGCGTGCGCCGCACGGTTGCGCTGTCGGTCAATCCGGGCGTGGTCGGGGCCTATGTCCACAATGCCGCTTCGCCCGAACTGGGCAAGATCGGCGTGCTGGTGGCCCTGAAATCCACCGCCGACGAGGGCAAGCTTTCGGCGCTGGCCAAGCAGATCGCCATGCATGTCGCCGCCGCCAATCCCCTGGCGATCACGCCCGAGCACCTTTCCAAGGATGTGGTCGAGCGCGAGCGCAATGTGCAGTGGGAACTGGCCAAGCAGTCTGGCAAGCCCGATGCCGTCATCGAAAAGATGATGGAAGGGCGCATGCGCAAATTCTATGAAGAGACGGTCCTGCTTTCCCAGACCTTCGTGATCGATGGCGAAACCCAGGTCGGCAAGGTGCTCGAGAAGGCCGGCAAGGATTTCGGCGCGCCGGTCTCGATCGAAGGCTTTGTCCGCTTTCAGGTCGGCGAAGGCATCGAGAAGGTCGAAAGCGATTTCGCCGACGAAGTCGCCCAGATGGCA
>JAFKFF010000454.1 GCA_017307315.1 Alphaproteobacteria bacterium | reverse complement strand
GCGATGCGGAACAGGCTGTCGGCCGTCACCGGGCGCTTGGCGTCCAGATCCTGCACCCCGAACGGCTTCACATATTCCAGCTTGCCATGGGCGACCACGCCATAGACCAGGCCGGGGACATGGTTGTCGGCCATGAAGCGGGTGAAGATCTTGTCCATCTCGGGCGTGACGCGCTGCAATGCGGGCGGCGGCGTTTGCGCAAAAGCCGCGGGCGCGAAGAAGGCGGCGGCGAGCGCCGCGGCGGTGGTTATCCGGCTGGCCTGACGAAGCATTGGCACCCCCTGCAATCTCGCGCTAGAAATCTGCCGGCGCTGGGACAGATTACAGACACGCCGCCCGCTGTGAAGCCCGGAAAAGTCTCGGGCGGCGTCAATCGGTGAAGGACCGCCCATGGCAGAGACGGCGCGACCCAAACTCGTCCTGATCAACAAAGCCGCGCTGGACGAGCTAGTTTCCCTGCAGGATGCGATTGCCATCGTGGAGGCGGCCATGCGCGCGTTTTCGGCCGGCCAGGTGGCGTCGCCGCAGCGCACCGTCCTTGGCGTCAACGAGACCACGCGCATGGGGCTGATGCCGGGCGCCATGCCGGGCCTGGGCCGCTTCGGGCTGAAAGTCGTCAGCCTGTCGAGCGAGGCGCCCCAGCATGGGCTCCCCAGCCATCAGGGCCTGATGCTGTTGTTCGACGACAAGACGGGCCGGCCGCTGTGCGCGGTGGAGTGCCATGCGCTCACCAGGCGGCGCACGGCGGCGGCGAGCGCGGTCGCGACCAGGGCGCTGTCGCGGCCCGACAGCAAGATCCTCACCATCATCGGATGCGGCGATCTGGCGGGGCCGCATATCGAAGCGATCTCGGCCGTCCGGCCGATCGAGCAGGTGATCGTGTGGGGCCGCCAGCGCGGCAAGGTGGAAGAGTTCGCGCGCGGCTTGCCGAAATATCTCAACCAGACGATCGGGGTCACCAGCGACATCCGCCAGGCGGTCAGGCTGGGCGATATCGTCTGCACCGTCACCTCCGCGCAGGAGCCCCTGGTGCAGGGCGAATGGCTGAAGCCCGGCCAGCATCTCAATCTCGTGGGGTCGAGCCTCAAATCGGCGCGGGAGGTGGACGATGCGGTGGTGGCGGCCGGCTATTACATCGCCGATTCCCGCGCCCACGCGCTCGCCCAGGCGGGCGAGCTTCTGCACGCCATCGAGCAGCGCAAGGTCGGGCAGGATCACCTCAAGGGCGAAATCGGCGAAGTGTTGGCGGGACAAGTGCCCGGACGTGCCAAC
>JAFKFF010000058.1:7875-9087 GCA_017307315.1 Alphaproteobacteria bacterium | reverse complement strand
TGTCGGCGTCGATCAGGATCACGCTGTAGTCGCGCTCGAAAATGAAGCTCATGGCCAGGCCCAAGGTGACGGTGGTCTTGCCTTCGCGCGGGCTGGCGCTGGTGATCAGGATGGTGCGCGGATCCTTGCCTTCTCCCACCGGCGTCGCATTGATGCGCGACAGGATGTGGCGCTTGACGACGCGGAAATCCTCGCGCGTGCGGGATTCGTCGAAATGCGGCGTGACCACGGAACCGACGCGCTTGACCACCCCGCCCCGCTCTTCGACCTTCTTCAGGCTCGACAGGTCGCGGGCCGGCGCCAGGATCGTGGTATCGGTCGATATGTCGGCGGGAAAAACCTTGCCCGCAAAAGGAATCTTGCTCATCTCACCCATCGCCAATAGCCGCCCCTTATCTCATAAAACCCTGCAACAGGGACGCCGAATAATTATGGTAAATGCCTTGCAGCCAGGGTGAGGTGGAAACCGACACCAGGATCGTGGCGACAAGCAGGATCACCCCGAAGGTCACATAGATCGCGATATTGCGGGTTCCGCCCACGGTTTCGCCCGTGTGCCAGGTCTTTTCCCAGGAAATGGTTCCTATGACGGGCAGCTGGAAAGCGTCTTCCAGTTCGCGCGGCGCCACGAACACTCCGGTGATCGCGCCGCGCAGATAGGCCGCGCCGATGCCCCCGGCAATGGCGCCCAGGAAAGCCAGCCCCAGAAGCAGCAAGCGCTTGGGACCGGAGGGAAAAGCGGGAATGGTCGGCCGGTTGGTGATCTGGAATTTGGTGTTGTTCGCGCCATAGACCGCCATCGACATCTGGGCGGCCTCGCGGCGCGACAGAAGCTCCTGCAGCGAGTTGCGCAGCATGTCGTCGTTGCGCTTCAGCTCCGCTTCCTGAGAGGCGACTTGCGGCGGCAGATTGGGCCGGAAGCGCGCCCGGCGCAGGCGCGCCTGCGCCGAAAGAAGCTGGGCGCGCGCCGAGGCCACGGCCGGATCGGTGTCGGTCTTGGTGCCCTGGGCGGCACGCTGCTGCAGCTGTGCCAACTGCTGGCGCGCAGCGATCACGTCGGGATATTGATCGGTATATTGCAGACGCAGCGCCGCGATGCGGTCTTCCAGCGCCGCGATCTGCGACTGCTGCGGCGCGGCGGCGCCGTCGCGCGCCAGGGCGGCGTTGTAGACGGCGCGGGCATTCTCGACATCGGCGGATGCGGCCGCTTCC
>JAFKFF010000058.1:0-7782 GCA_017307315.1 Alphaproteobacteria bacterium | reverse complement strand
GAATCGGTTTCCACGGCGCTGTTTCCGTAACGCTGGCGGAAGGCCGCGACCTTCTGCTGGGATTCGGCGACCTTGCGCTGATAGACGGCGATCTGCGCATCGAGGAAGACGTCGGCCTGGTTCAGGTCGCGCGTGGCGCGATCCTGGTTGGCGGCGACGAACTGGTTCAGCAGCAGCTGCACCACGCGATAGGCGCGCACCGGATCGGTGGCGGTGTAATGGAATTCGGTGAAACCGTCGCCATTGTCGGGCGAAATCTCGATCTTGTTGCGCAGCGAACCGATCGCGGCCTGGCGAGCCTGCGGCGTCAGCCGGCTGAGCGCGGGATTGAGCTGCTCGGCGACCTTGCCCAGGCTTTCGTCGTTCAGAAGGGTCTTCTGGACGACATAGGTGCTGCCATAGGTATCGCCGCCCAGCGAGACATTCTGCGCCGCCTGCGCCAGCGGCGTCAGCTTGGCGACATAGATCTGCGCCCAGCTGTCATAGACGTTGGGCAGATGCACGATATAGGCGGCGCCGGCGACGAACAGGACGACCGCGGTGCAAAGGGCCGTCCAGCGATAGCACCAGATACGAACCAGCTCGTCATACAGAAGCGTAAGTACGGTGCCGACCATGTTCCTGTTCGTTCTTCTTGAGGCCGCCCGTCAGGTCACGACCGTGATGCAAAACCGAAAAAGTCCTTCCGGCCCGGCACAGACGGCCGGACCGGAGGCATGAAGGATCAGAACCAGCGTTCCGGAATGCGGATGACGTCGCCGGGCATGAGCTGGATATTCGCCTTGAGGTCGCCCCGCTTCATCAGGTCGGCCAGATGCACGGGAATCCCGCGGCTGACGCCGTTCTGGGTGCGGATGATCTGGGCGTCGTTGCCCGCGGCATAGGTGTTGAGCCCGCCGACATCGATCAGCACGTCCAGCACGGTGAGGCCGGCCCGATATGGCACGGATTTGGGCGTGGCGGCGGCGCCGATGACCCGGATCGAAGCAGCGCTGCCGGGAGCGGCGACCTGCTTGACCAGGACGGTGACCACCGGATCCTGAACATATTTGCCAAGCGCGACGCGCAGGCTGGCCGCCAGGTCGCTGGGCGTCTTGCCCTGGGCCTGCATGTCGGCCACCAGCGGAGTGGAAATCTTGCCGTCCGGACGGACCGGCAAGGTCGCCGACAAGTCCGGGTTTTTCCAGACGAAGATCTGCAATTCGTCGCCCGGACCGATCAGGTAATCGGACGCCACCGCCGCGGTGGCGGAAGACGGCGCCGGTGCATTGTCGCTCTGCGCCTGGGCCGCGATGGGCGACAGGAGCAGCATCATGGCCGCGATTTTGGTAAGCTTAAAGCAATTCATGTGATGCCCCTCGTTTGAAGCTCGTCCCCAGCAAAGCAAGGCCCGTACCAAGCTGTCCCGTGTCAAAAACGGACGTTTGCCTTTGACAGGATGCGAGGGTTGCCCTGCCCAGCCTGAACCCCAACAGCGACCGGAAACTGTCACCGCGGCATTACAACTTAGATCGTATAATAATTCCTGAAGGCTTTCGCAGATCTTGGCAAAGCATGGTTAGCAGAATGATGACGGTTCGGCCTTCGCGGAAAAAACCCTTCCGCGCCGCCGCCGCAAAACCTGCCGCAAAAAGAGGCGTTTCCGCGCCGGCGGTTCCATCCTTCTAGGGTCTGCGCACGATCCCGGCCGAGGAGACTTGCGAATAGTCCTGCTGGGTCTCCAGGCAGACTTCGGCGCGATAGGAAAAGAAGAGATCGGCGGTGCCGTATTTGCGCAAATTGGTGCGTTCCGTGCAGTCCACCACCGGCACCGCGGCCGCGCATTTCAACTGGCCGTTCTTGTAATGACGCAGCGCTTCGTGCGCGCCGCAGGTCAGGCTTTCGCCGCCGGTTATCCCCGCCGCCAACCCCTGATCGGACTGAACCACCTTGCCGATGCTGATCTTCAGATGCGATCCGGGGATGCAGCGCACCACTTCGCCTTCATAGCCGCTGGCGATCCAGCTGTCGGCCAGCATGTGGGAAGCGGGGAATTCATGACCCTCCGCCGAGACGCAGACGGCATGGATGGACTTGACGATGGTCGCCTCCTGCACGGTGCATTGCGCCCGCGTTTCCACCTGGAGCGTGCCGATATCGCCGCCGGCATAGGCGCCCGGCGCTTCCGGCGCCCAGCCGCCGCCGATGGCGACCGCGCCCGCAAGGCTTGCCGCATTGGCGGACGCAAAGGCCTGGGCGGACGCCTCGGCGCTGACGGAGACATTATCCCCGCCCTTGTTGATCACGATGCTCTTGTTGATGCTGATAGTCTTGGAATTGTCGATCGTCTTGGAGTTATCGATATTCTTGGTGACGTTGATGGTCTTGGAGTTGTCGATGCTGGTGGTGACGTTCAGGGTCTTGTTCACCGTCACCGGCTTGTAGACCTTGATGTTGTTCTCGATCGAAGTCCGCTTGTAGACATTATAGTTATTGGTGACGCTGGGCGGACGGCCGACCGGCCCGCAGGTCGAGACCGGCGGAACCCGCGGCACATGGCCGCCATGTGATCCCATATGGGACATGCCGCCGGCTTCCGCCGCCAGCGGCGTGCCGATCATGGCGGCCGAGACCAGCGCAGAGGTGAGCAAATGTGCGGTCTTGGTGGACATGCAGCGCTCCTGACGCCCCGGGCAGGCGTGAAATTCCGTCACGAGCAATTTCACGAAGCGTGCCATGGCCGGCTCCCGCCGGACCGTCCCGGAACGGAACAGCGTGCCGTCTAAGCCCCAGCCTCGTGCGCCAGCAGCCAGCGCTTGCGGGCGAGCCCGCCGCCATAACCGGTGAGCGTACCGTCGGCGCCGACCACGCGATGGCAGGGCACCACGATGGCGATGGGATTGGCGCCATTGGCCAGCCCCACCGCCCGCGCCGCGTTCGCCATCCCCAGCCGCGCGGCCAGCGCGCCATAGGTCGTGGTGGCGCGAGCCGGGATGTCACGCAGCGCGGCCCAGACCTTGCGCTGGAAGTCCGTGCCGCCATGGGCGACCTTGAGCCGGTCGATCGCCTTCACATCGCCCGCGAAATAGCGGGCAAGGACGGCGGCGGCGGGCGAGGACGCCCGCGCCTCCTCGAGCGCAAAGCCGTTCTTGCCGTATTGGCGCTGCAGGAGGCGGTGCATGCGGGTTTCGTAATCCGCGAAATCCAGCACGCGCAGCGCGCCCCGCGCGTCGGCGCCCAGGATCACCTGCCCGACCGGGCTTTCCATCCGCTCCAAAAAAATCTGCAGCATCGTCTTCCTCGCCTTCTCGGCCGCAGACTAATCGCCTTGCCAATGGGCGCGAAGCTCGCGGTTGAAGACATCGGCCCTTTCCTCGGGGAAAAAGATGCGCGCGCCTGTCAATTCCACCATTCGCTTCGTGCCGGGAATGGTACCGGCCAGCCAGCGCGCCCATTCGACCCCGAAATAGACATCGTCGGTCCCCCACACGATCAGGGTCGGCGCCTTCAATTTCTTCAGACCGTCCTCGATGGCCAAAGTGTGCTTGTTGTCGAACGCAGCCAGGAAGCGCTCGAAATCCTTCAGCCTCTGGTCGGATGCCACCAGCGGGCGCAGATAGGTTTCGATGTCGGCGTCGCTGAGCGTGTTCGCATCCTCATAGGCCGGTCCCAGCGCTGCCGGCGAGCGATAGATGCTCTTGTCGTTCAGCATCGCGTTCAGCGTGTCGCGCAATCCACCCGCCGCCGCCATCGCCAGGAACGGCTTGAAGGCTTGCGGCGGCCAATTGTCATGGGCGTCGCAATCGGTGAGCGTCAGGCTTCTGACGCGCTCGGGATAAAGGCTGGCGAAAATCTGCGCGATGCCGCCGCCGCTGTCATTGCCCACCAGATCGACCCGGTCGATCGCGAGCGCGTCCAGGAATTCCCGCAACATCCGCGCATTGGCGGTGACGGACAGATCGGCGCCCGGCGCGGCCTCGGTGCCGCCATGGGCCAGAAGATCGGGCGCGATGCAGCGGCGGATGTCGGACAGCCCATCGAGCTGATGGCGCCACAGATGCTTGTTGAGGAGCACGCCATGCACGAACAGCGCGACGGGCCCTTGCCCCCGTTCCGCGTAAGCGATGGTGCCCGAAGCCGTCTTGACGGTCTTGGACATGGCTTCAGCCCTCCCCGCGCAAGGCCGACGCCTTGGCTTCGCGCAACCGTTCGGCGCACTCCTCGCAGCAGACTTCCACCACCTGGCCGGCGATGGTGACCTGGATCGCTTCGCCCTCGAGGGCGCAATCGCAGGCGGCGCAGCTTCGTTCGGTCATGACCGGTCTCCTTCCTCATTCGGTTTCGGTGAGGAGAAAAACCATCGCGCGGCCAAGGGCCGCTATCAGGATCTTTAGCGTTTTTCGCGCGCCCTAATGCGCCAGCGCCGAACGGCGGAATTCCGACGGCGAGCGGCCATAGGCTTCGCGGAAGGCGGCGCTGAAATGGCTGTGGCTGGAGAAGCCCAGATCCAGGCCCAGCTGGGTGAGGTCTTCGTAGCGCGGCAACAGGTCGAGGGCCCGCGCCAGCCGCAGCCGCAGCTGATAGCGGTAAAGCGGCATGCCTTCGACCTTGCGGAACACCTGGGTGAGATAGACCGGCGAGCCGCCCACTGCGGCGGCGATTTCGCCCAAGGTCAAGCGGCGCGACAGGTCCGACGCCAGCACCAGCTTGACCCGGTCGGCCAGGCGCTGAGGCGCGATTCCGGCCTCGGCGGCATGGCTGGTGCGCGGTCCCAGCGCCCGCTGCACCAGGGTCAGCGCCAGGCTTTCGGCCTCCAGGGCTTGCGCCGTGCCTTGCGCAAGACCGTGACGCAGCAGCGCCACCAGCGCCTGGCTGCGCGCATCGATGCGCTGGCGCTGGCGCCGGAACGCAAGCCCCGCGCCCCTTTGCAGCAGCGGCGGAGGCGCGATCTCGCGCAGCAAATCTTCCCGGATGCTCAAGGACAGCGACGCATCGCCGCCCGCCACCGGATGGCTGACGCGATAGGATTCGGCGGCATTGAAGAAAAGGACCTGATTGGCCTCGCCCACCGCCTGGTCGCGGCCCAGATGCCGGGCGAAGATGCCGCGATAGGGAAACACCAGTTCCGTGGCGCCGGCGCATTCCTCCGCGCTCTGATGGCGGCACTGGCCCGCGCAGGCCACGTCGCGCACCGTCAGGCTCCGGGTGCGCAACAGCGTGCGGACGGCGAAATCGCTCACGCGGGAAATCCTATCCTTCCGGCCGCTCTTCCATGCCATCGATGCGGTCGGGATAAAAGGCCAGATAGCCTTTGATCGACGCCACCGCCCCATACGGATTTTCATAGCTCCACACCGCGTTGCGGGATTTCTCCCCGCCCGCGGGAATGCTGAAATAGCCGCAATCGCCCTTGTAGGGGCAATAGGTGGCGTGATCGCTGCGCTCCAGCAGCGACATGTCGGCATCGGCGCGGGGAATGTAATTCACGCCGGGATAGCTGGCCTCGCGCAGGAGGAGCGCCCGCCTGGTATCGGCGATCACCCGGCCGCCGGCCCGCACGATCACCCGGTTGGGATTGGCGGTGATGATGATGGGGTGATCGGGACCTGGGATTTTCACGGGCTTGTCGTTCATCCTGACCTCCGGCGAAACCTTCGAGATGGGCGCCCCGCCGGCGCCGGTCAAGATGGGCATGGGCGCGGGGACGATTTGTTTTGGTCCCGGGCTGAGATAGCGTGCCGCCATGACCTTGCAGACGATGCTCCATCAGGCCCAAGCGCTGCACCGCGACGGCCGGCTGGCGGATGCCGAAAAATTGTACCGCCGCGTGGCGAAAGAGGCGCCTCCGAACGCCCAGTTGCAATACCGCCTGGCGCTGCTGCAGTTTCAGCAGCGGCGACAGGACGACGCTCTCGCCTCCGTCGCCGCGGCGCTGGCGATCGATCCGGGCGCGAGCGAGGCGCTTGTCCTCAAGGGCGTGCTTCTGGGGGCAAAGGGCCGGCACGACGAGGCGCTGGCCTCCTTCGAGCTGGTGCTGGCGCGAATCCCCACCCATGCGGACGCACTTTACAACAAGGCACTGGTGCTGCTGCAGCAGGGGCGTTGCCAGCGTGCCGCGACCGCCTTCGACCAGGTGGTGGCGCTGGCGCCGGGGGCCGTCGACGCCTGGGTCAATCGCGGCGTTGCGCTGCAGCAATCCGCGCGCCCCGCCGAAGCAGTCGCCAGCTATGACCGCGCCCTCGCCCTGGCGCCGGGTCATCTGCAGGCGCGCCTGAACCGCGGCACCGCCTTGCACATGCAGGGCCTGTTTGCGCAGGCGGTGGACAGTTTCGACAAGGCCATCGCGCTTTCGCCGCGCCAGGCGAGCGCCTGGATCGGCCGCGGCTCGGCCCTGATGGGCCAGCAGCGTTTCGAGGAAGCGCTGGAAAGCTTCGACACCGCGCTGGAGATCGCTCCGGGCGGGACCGTCGCGACCGAGCGGCGCGCGGCCGTGCTGGCGACGATAAAGCTGTTCGGCGCGGCCGAGCCCGGCAAGAGCCAAGCCGATATCTGGCAGGAGCGCGCCGCCTATTTCCAGATCGCGCAAAATTTTCCCGAAGCGCTGGCGGCCTTGGACAAGGTGCTGGCGCTGGACAAGGACAATTCCCCCGCCCTCACCCGCAAGGCCGCCATTCTGTGCGAAGCCCGCCGCGTCGAGGAAGGCATGGCGCTCTATCGCCATCACGCCGAACACACTTTGGGCGACAAGCCGGTCGGCGAGGAAAGCGATCCGCCGCACAAGCAGCGTCACGATGCCGAGCAGCGTGCCTGGCTGGCGGCGCATGGCATCAATGATGACGGTTTCCGCTTGGAGCCGGGCGCGCGCGTCGCCGGCCCCGCCGTCAATCCCGCCAATGCCAGGGACGTCGCGATCCGCTGGCGGCAGAGCGATCCGCCCCTGGTGGTGATCGACGATCTTCTCACCGAGGAAGCGCTCGAGGGCCTTCGGCGTTTCTGCCGCGGTTCGACCATGTGGCGGCGCCCTTACAAAAACGGCTATCTGGGCGCGATGCCGGAAACCGGCTTCGCCTGTCCGCTGCTGGCCCAGATCGCCGACGAATTGCGCGAGGTCTTTCCCACCGTGATCGGCGATCACGGCCTGCGCCGCACCTGGGGCTTCAAGTATGACAGCAGCCTCACGGGCATTCCCATGCATGCCGACCAGGCGGCGGTGAATGTGAATTTCTGGATCGCGCCCAAGGATGCCAGCCTGGATCCGGGCACCGGCGGGCTGGTGGTGTGGGACGTGAAAGCGCCGCTGGACTGGAATTTCACCCGCTACAACACCGACGAAGCGGCGATCCG
This sequence comes from Alphaproteobacteria bacterium, assembly GCA_017307315.1. Classification (GTDB taxonomy): domain Bacteria; phylum Pseudomonadota; class Alphaproteobacteria; order Micropepsales; family Micropepsaceae; genus Rhizomicrobium. The sequence continues at coordinate 459 of JAFKFF010000058.1, read as the reverse complement.
CGCCTTCCTGGCGGAAAAAGGCGCCAAGCCGATCGTGGTTCCCCATCGCGCCAACCGGGCGGTGATCTTCGATTCCGATCTCTTCCACGAGACCGACAAGATCGTCTTCCGCGAAGGCTATGAGAACCGGCGCACCAACGTCACCATGCTGTACGGCCGCCGCGCCTTTTTCGGCGGCTGAGGAGAAAGAGGATGTCCGCGCCCCAGAATTCGCTCGAGGACATCGCGGCGCGCACCCTGGCCGATTACACGGGGCGGGCGGAAGCGTTTCACGAGGGCACGCGCGACCACGATGTCAGCCAGAATATCGGCGCCCTCCTTGCCGCCATCGAGGGCGAGCCGCCTTTCGCCATCCTGGATGTGGGCTGCGGCCCCGGCCGCGACCTGAAGAATTTCGCCGCGCTGGGCCATGACGCCATCGGCCTGGAAGGCTGCGCGGAATTCGCCGCCATGGCGCGG
>JAFKFF010000057.1 GCA_017307315.1 Alphaproteobacteria bacterium | reverse complement strand
CTGTTTTGCCGGAGCTTTCCCAGGCAAAGTGGACGGCGGGTTGCCGTCCGGGAATGCGACAAACAAACATCCCTAGCCTGCGAGATTGAGCCGCACGCATGCTGCGGCCGCGAAAGGCGACAATAACACCGCCGCCGCGGCAAAGGCGGACAAAAGTCCCAGGGCGCCGTTGGGCAGGTGATCCAGCGCCGCCGCGACCGCGCCGGCGCCGAAGATCACCACCGGCGCCAGCAGAGGCAGCACGATCAAAGGCAGGATCAGGCCACCGCGCTTGAGCGACAAGGTCAGGCTGGCGCCGATGGAGCCGATGGCGCTGACGGCGGGCGCCCCGATCAGAAGCGACACGAACAGGGCCTGCGTTCCTTCCCAGGACAGGCCGAACAGAAGCGCCAGCAGCGGCGACAGCAAGGTGAGCGGCAGGCCGGTGGAAAGCCAATGCGCCAGAAGCTTGGCGAGGGCGACCTGTTCCAGCGACAAGGGCGACAGCGCGATCAAATCCAGGCTCCCGTCGTCGAAATCGCCCTGGTAAAGCCGGTCGAGCGACAGAAGCGCGGCCAGGACCGCGCCCACCCACAGAACCCCACCGGCGATGCGCGCCAGAAGGCGCAAATCCGCGCCCACGCCCAGCGGCACCAAAGTCGCCACCAGCGCAAAGAAGGCCAGGGCCAGCGCGGCACTGCCGCCGGACCGGGCCGCCAGCTTGAGGTCGCGCAGCAGCAGGCTGGCGAAGGACCCGCTCATGCCGCCTCCAGCCGCAGCGAGCGGCCCGCAACGCCCAAGGGATCGTGCGTTGCCGCCATCACGATGCCGCCCCCGCCGCAATGCGCCCGCATCAGGTCCGCGGCCAGCGCGCGGCCCGCCGTATCCAACGCGGCGAAAGGCTCGTCCAGCAACCATACCGGCCGGCGCGACAGAAGAAGACGCGCCAGGCCCAGCCGCTTTTTCTGCCCCGCCGACAAATAGCGGCAAGGCAGAGCGCGCTGGCGTGCGATCCCCACCCGCTCCAGCACCGGACGCACATCGTCCGGCACGCCATAAAGCCGGGCGAAAAATTCCAATTGCTCGCCGGTGCTCAGCTGCGGCTTGATGCCGTCCAGATGGCCCAGCCAACCGACATGGCGCCCGCGCTCCTCGCCTTCGCTGAGAAGACCGCTTTCGCTCTCGAACACCAGACGCCCGCCGGCCGGCGCCAGAAATCCGGCCACCAGCCGCAGCAACGAGGTCTTGCCCGCGCCATTGGCGCCTTCCACCACCAGCGCTTCGCCCGCCGCCACGCGAAAATCGAGATCGGCGAAAACGCGCCGGTCGCCGCGCGCGCAGGCCAGCTTTTCGGCGGTAAGGGATGAAATCATGGCCGCTGCCATAACATGAAAACCCTCATCCTTCGACAAACGCAAAAATGAGGGGCGAGGCCTAGGCGCGAGGAGTTTTGCGGCCTGAGCAGAAGCGAGGAGCGACGTGGGCAACTAGCCCATGAGCGACGAGCGACGAACTCGGGACGCAAAAGAACCGCGCCTAGTACATGTGCTGGCCGCCGTTGATGGAGATCGTCGACCCCGTGATGAACCCGGCATCATCCGCCACCAGGAACAGCACCCCGCGCGCGATCTCGTGCGCCTGGCCCAGCCGCTTGACGGGGATACGGGCGACGATCTTCTCCAGCACATCGGCCGGCACGGCAGCGACCATGTCGGTGTCGATATAGCCGGGCGCGATGGCATTGACGGTGATGCCCTTGGCGGCGCCTTCCTGGCCGAGCGCCTTGGTGAAGCCATGGATGCCGGACTTGGCGGCGGCGTAATTGACCTGGCCATACTGACCGGCCTGGCCGTTGATCGAACCGATATTGACGACGCGGCCGAAGCCGCGGTTCAGCATGCCGTCCCAGGCCGCCTTGCACATGTTGAAACAGCCGCCGAGATTGGTGTCGAGTACCTCGTCCCAGGCGCCGCGGTTCATCTTCTTCATGGTGACATCGCGGGTGATGCCGGCATTGTTGACGATCACCTCCACCGGTCCCAACGCCGCTTCGACCTGGGCGATGCCGTCCACGCAGGCCTCGAAGGAGGACACGTCCCATTTGAAGGCGGCGATGCCGGTCTTGTCCGTGAACGCCTTGGCGCGTGTCTCATTGCCGGCATAGTTGGCCGCGACCTTGTAACCCGCATCCCGGAGCGCCACCGAGATCGCCTCGCCGATGCCCCGCGTCCCGCCCGTCACCACCGCAACCCGTGCCATTGAACGCTCCCCCTTTTGTTTTCGCGCCGTCAGACGCTGCCTTTCTTCTCCACTACCAGAATCCGCGCCGCTCCGACAGGATGGGCGAGATGTTCGTCGCCGGCTTGGGCGGACATGATGTCTCCGGCTGCCAGGCGCTGGACCTTTTCGCCCGCGCCGTCGCGGTAGTGCATGTCCACCGCGCCATCCAGCACGACGAAGACTTCGCTGCCGTCATTGACGTGCCAGATATAGGGTTGGTCGGTCCAATGCAGGCGCACGCTGGCGCCTTCGATCTCGGCGATATCGCGCGCGCCCCAGGCTTTCGGAGCCATGAATGTTTTGGCGTCGAGATGAAATTTCATCTCTCTCCCGGCGTTACCGTTCGACGCACATGGTCCAGGGCGCGTCTCACTAACGTTCGACGCACATGGCGATACCCATGCCGCCACCGATGCAGAGGGTCGCGAGGCCCTTTTTGGCGCCGCGCTTGCCCATCTCATGCAGCAGGGTCACCAGCACGCGCGCGCCCGAGGCGCCGATGGGATGGCCGATGGCAATGGCGCCGCCATTGACGTTCACCTTGGCGAGATCCCAGCCCATGTCCTTGTTGACGGCGCAGGCCTGGGCGGCGAAGGCCTCATTGGCCTCGATCAGATCCAGATCCTGGGCCCGCCAGCCCGCCTTTTCCAGCGCCTTGCGCGAAGCGGGAATGGGTCCCGAACCCATCACCTTGGGATCGACCCCGGCCTGGGCCCAGCTGACGACGCGGGCGAGCGGAGAGAGGCCGCGCCGGGAAGCATCCTTGGCGCTCATCAGGACCAACACCGCGGCACCGTCATTGATGCCGCTGGCATTGCCCGCCGTCACGGTGCCATCCTTGGAGAAGGCGGGGCGAAGGCCCGCCACCGCCTCATAGGTCGCGCCGTCGCGGATATATTCGTCGGTGTCGACCACCGTCTCGCCCTTGCGGCTCTTCACCGTCACGGGCGCGATCTCGTCCTTGAAGCGGCCGGCTTTCTTCGCCGCCTCCGCCTTGTTCTGCGAAGCGACGGCGAAACGGTCCTGCTCCTCGCGGGTGATCTGCCACTCTCGCGCGACATTCTCCGCCGTGGTGCCCATGTGGTAGCCGTTGAAGGCGTCCCACAGCCCGTCCTTGATCATCGTGTCGATGAAATTGAGGTCGCCCATTTTCTGGCCGGCGCGCAGATAGGCGGCGTGGGTGGATTGGCTCATGGATTCCTGGCCGCCCGCCACCACGATGTGGCTGTCGCCATTCCGGATCGCCTGGGCGCCCAGCGCCACCGCGCGCAGGCCCGAGCCGCACACCATGTTGATGCCCCAGGCCGGGGCGCCGATGGGAAGCCCTGCCGCGATCGCCGCCTGGCGCGCGGGATTTTGTCCCTGCGCCGCCGTCAGCACCTGGCCGAGGATGGTTTCGCTCACCTCTTCCGCCGCAACCTTGGCGCGGGCCAGCGCGGCCTCGATCACCACCTTGCCCAGCTGATGGGCGGAAAGGCTCGCAAAAGCGCCGTTAAACGCGCCCACGGCGGTGCGCGCACCCGCCACGATCACCACATCTTCCAAGGATTCCTCCGTGCCAGGATGAAACTGCCCGGCAACAAAATGCCGCGAATGCGAGGCGTGGTAAACCACGCTGTTTTTCACCAGCGGAAACAAGACATTACCGCGCGATCCGGCCACCGTCCGATGTTGCGTCTGCTAAAATGGCGCTGGACGGCCGCCGGGCTTGATGCTGTCATGGAACGGGCCGCCCTTATGCGGCGCAAAAAGAAGGCGGGGATTCGTGTCGGAAGAAAAAGCCAAGGATGGGCCGGTCGTCATCAAGAAATATGCGAACCGTCGCCTCTACAACACCCAAACCTCCAGCTATGTGACACTCGATCACCTGGCGGGCATGGTGAAGGACGGCGTCGAATTCGAAGTCCAGGATGCGCGCACCGGCGAAGACATCACCCGCTCGGTTCTGACCCAGATCATCTTCGAGGAAGAAGCCAAGGGACAGAATCTGCTCCCGATCAAATTCCTGCGCCAGCTGATCCGCTTCTATGGCGACAGCCTGCAGGCCTTCGTGCCCGGCTATCTCGACATGAGCATGGACAGCTTCACCAAGAACCAGGGCGCGATGCGCGACCGCATCGCCGAAGCGATGGGCGGCGGCAATCAGATGATCGAGAATCTGACGCGCCAGAACCTGGCCATCTTCGAGCATGCGATGCAGATGTTCTCGCCCTTCACCGCGGCGGCGGGCCGGCGGACGGAAGAGCAGCCGGAGGAAAAGTCGCCCTCCAGCGATGTCGATGCCTTGAAGCGGGAAATGGAAGCGATGCGCCGCCAGCTCGCCGAACTCAGCCAGCGGAAATAGCGAAGGCGGGAACTTTCGCGAAAGCGCCCGGCCCGGCATTGCGCTGTATTTTAGTCAAAGACGCTTCAATCGCGCATCATATTTGAATCGAAGCGGAGCGAATTTCCTCATCCCACATTGTCTTCATGCGGGATGAGGCGGCATGTCGGGCGCGTTAGTTTCAAATTTAATGAAAGGTTTCAGCAGCGGGCAAAGCCTTGGCCTCATCCTGCCGGTGTCGGTGAGGATGCCAACCCCATGATTTTCCGGGCCATATTCTGGATTGGACTTGTCGCGCTGCTAATGCCGCGCACCCCCGATCCCGCGCCCGGACGCCCGGACGCCGGCACATCGCTTCCCTCCGCCATGACGTCCTGGATTGCTGGTCTCTCGCGTCCGGAGCCCGTCATGTGCGCCGATGCGGCGGCGTGTGCCGGCAGCCCGGCCTTCCTGGACACGCTTCAGGAAAATGCCGCACGGGGCCTGGCCGCCGTGAAGGCCGAGATCGATGCCGACCGCAAGGCACGCGCCAGCCGGCTCTGACCGGGCCTTCAATCGTGATCGAAATGGACCCTGGTCTTGCGGGGCGTGATCACGCGCCGGTCTTCGCCCCGCCAAGGCCGTTCCTTGGCGCGGCGGTCCGGACCGAAGAAGTCCGACGCGGCGATGAAGGGCCTTGGCGCGCGCAAGGCCGCCCGCAACTTGTCGGTCACGGTCTTGGGGCTCATCGGCCGGCAGATCACATCGGTGATGCCCTGATCGCGCGACATCTCGACATCGCGGCGGCGCGGCCCGTCATAGACCGCGAAAATCGGAATCATGGGATTGAGCAGCATGGCGTGACGGCGCGCCGCGAACGCGAAAGGCTTGCCGTCCAGCAAGGTGGCGCCTTCCACGAAGACCGCCTCGAAGGGATCGGTGCAAAGAAGATCGAGCGCCCGGCGTGGCTCGTCCACCAAAGTCACCTTGGTGATGCCCGCCGCGCTCAGGACGGCGCGCAGCATCGAGCCGCCCGGACCTTTGGCGCCCAGCACCAGAATGCGCGCGGCGACCAGATCCGGCTGCTCCATCCCATCCCCGAAAACAGAAGGCCCATCCTGCCGCGGCTCGCCTTAAGGGCCGGTAAAGGCTAGCCTGCCCCCGCATGCGGACCCGATCTTGCTTTCTGCACCTTGCGGCGCTCTGTGCCCTCGCCCTTCTTGCCGGCTGCGAAAGCGCCGCCGACCGGGCCATGAAACGGACCCCCGATTTCCGGGCCGGCTATTCCGACGGCTGCGCCAGCGCCGGCACCCAGGGCGCCAACATGCGCGACACCGAGCCGGTGCGCGACGAAGAGGCCTATCGCGCCAATCGCGCCTATCGCGCGGGCTGGGGCACGGGCTTCAATGCCTGCAGGGGCTATCAGCCCGGCAACAACATGCCGCCGCCGCCCGGACGCGGGCCGATCGCCGATCCCAATCCGCGCCCCTTCTGAAAAGGAGCCGGGAACCGTTCAGCCTTTGGCCGCGAGCGGACGGGAGGGGTCCGATTGGGCGCTTTCGCGCTCGAAGAATTGCGGCCAGGGCGTGCGCGGCGCGCCGCCCTGCAGGGCGGCATCGAGTTCGCTGATCCCTTCGCGCAGCTGGCGCAGAGCCTGATCGATGTCGAGCTTCTGCCGTTCCAGAATCTGGATGCGTTCTTCGAACTTCTTGCGCGCATGCACCATCTGGGCCTGCTCGCCATCCTTGCCGTCATACATGTCCAGCACTTCGCGGATCTCGGCCAGGCTGAAGCCCAGGCGGCGGCCACGGAGAATGAGAATGATGCGCGCGCGGTCGCGCGGGCTGTAAAGACGGGTCTGGCCGCGCCGTCCCGGCGCGATCAGCTTCTCGTCCTCATAGAAGCGCAAGGTCCGCGCGGTGACGGAAAATTCCTTGGTCAGTTGGCGAATGGTGTAGATACGACTGTTCATGGCGCACTCGCTTGAAGGACGCCATTACGATGACAATTCTTTACCTAGACGTCAACTGCCCATGCCGCGTTCGGCGGCCAAGAGCGGGAGGGGCCGGCGCTGGCGCCAGCCCCGTTATCCCCTATTTCACGGCGGCGCGCACCGGCTCGCTTTCGCGCGCCAGATTTTCCGACGCGTAATTCCAGTTCAGCACATTGGCCAGAACCGTTTCCAGATATTTGGGCCGCGCATTCTGATAGTCCAGATAATAAGCGTGTTCCCAGACATCGACGGTGAGAAGGCAGTTGGTTCCTTCCGCCATCGGGGTCATCGCATTGGCCGTCTTGGTGACGGACAGCTTGCCGCCCCTGGAGACCAGCCAGGCCCAACCCGAGCCGAATTGCGTCTTGCCGGCTTCCGCCAGCTGGGCGATCAGATCGGAGGTCGAGCCGAAATCGCGCGCGATGGCGCTGGCGAGGTCCTTGGACGGCTCGGTCTTGGCGGGGGAAAGGCTGCGCCAGTAGAAATCGTGATTCCACACCTGACCGGCATTGTTGAAAATCTTCTTTTCCTTGTCGTCGCTTGCCTTTGCGGTGGCCTCGACGATCTTTTCCAGCGGCATGTCGGCGAATTTGGTTTTTTCCACCAGCGTGTTCAGCGTGTCCACATAGGCCTGATGGTGCTTGTAATAGTGAAAGGAAATGGTGCGCGCGGAAATGGTGGGCTCCAGCGCCGCGTCCGCCCATGGGAGCGGAGCGAGTTTGAACGGGCCAGTCATGTGAAACCTCCAGGAACGGACGTATGGGGAATAAGAGCCTGCGGCTGTCCCGTCAACGCATGAATGGGCCGAATGATCCGCCGCAAAGCCCCTATTTCCCTAATGATATCGCAGCCGCGAAAGACGCGGGCCGCCGCCGGCATCCGCGCGAAAATTCGTGAATTTGATGAACGCGATTGTCACTCGACTTTCGCAAGCCCGTCGCGCAAACAGGAAACATGCGGGGTAGGAGACGCTCAAATTCGGGAGGCTTCAATGCCCGCTTACGAAATCTGCTATTTGGACGGGGACGGCGCCCTCACCTACAAATTCCTCGCCAATTGCGAGGATGACGGGCGCGCCAAGGTCCTGGCCCATGCCATGAAGCTGCCCAGCGCCAAGAGGCTGGAAGTCTGGAGCGGCGAATCCGCAACGGTTTTCCGCGAGGCTGCGCGACCAAACAAGTAAAGCAGCGACAGCCCGGAAAAGTGTGAAGCGCCGGAATGGCGCGCAACGGTTTTCCGCGGGCTGCGCGACCAAACAAGTAAAACAGCGACAGCCCGGAAAAGTGTGAAGCGCCAAAATGGCGCGCAACGGTTTTCCGCGGGCTGCGCGACCAGACAAGATAAAGCGTGGCGGGGCGAGCCGGGTCAGAACAATCTTTCCCGCTTCGCCCAATCGGCGGTCTTGTCCAGCGCGCGGGTAAGACGGTCGAACAGTTCGTCGATCTCCGCCTCGGTGATGATCAAGGGCGGGCAGAGCGAGATGCGGTCGACCGGCAGCGGCCGCACGATCAGGCCTTCGGCTTCCGCGAAACTTGCCGCGGTCTGCGCCACCATGCGCTCGGCGGGAAAATGCGCCTTGGTCGCCTTGTCCGCCACCAGCTCCAGGCCCGCGATCAGGCCCACCCCGCGAGCCTCGCCCACCAGGGGATGGTCTTCCAACTGCTTCAGCCGCGCCAGAAAGCGGGGCGCGACATGCCGCACATGCCCGACGATGTCGCGGCGCTGATAGATTTCGATGGTCTTCAGCGCCACCGCCGTGGTGACGGGATGGCCGCCATAGGTGAGGCCATGGCCGAGCGAGCCCATGCGCCTGGCTTCCTGCTCGATCACCTCGGTCAATTCCGGCGAGAGCAGCACCGCCGAGACCGGCAGATAGGCGCTGGACAAGGCTTTCGCCACCGAGGCGCTGTCGGGCTCGAAGCCGTATTTGCCGCAACCGAACCATTCGCCGGTGCGGCCGAAACCGGTGACGATCTCGTCGCTGATCAAGGGGATGCCGTGGCGGATCAGGACCTTGGTGATGGCGTCGAAATAGCCGTCCGGCGGCACGATGGCGCCGCCCGCCCCCATCACCGGCTCCACGATCATGGCGGCGATAGTGTCGGGCCCTTCGCGCGCGATCAGCGCGTCGAGATTGGCGGCCAGGCGGGTGGAGAAATCCCGTTCGCTCTCGCCCGGCTCGGCGCCGCGATAATGGTGCGGCAGGTCGGCATGGACGGCGAAATCGAACGGCGCATCGAAGCCCTTATGGATGGAGGCGATGCCGGTGAGGCTGGCCGAGGCCAGGGTGACGCCGTGATAGCCCATGCGGCGGGAGATGATCTTTTTCCGCTTGGCCTGGCCCCGCGCATTGGCGGCATACCAGGCAAACCGCACCTGGGTGTCGTTGGCCTCCGAACCGGAACAGCCGAAAAACACCTTGCCCACCGGAAAGGGTGAAATTTCCTTCAGCTTTTCCGCCAGCGCCGCCGCCGGCTCATGGCTCTTGCCGCCGAAGACATGGCCGTAGGAGAGCTTGCGCATCTGTTCCGCCGCCGCCTCGACCAGTTCGCTGTCGCCCCAGCCCAAAGCGGTGCACCACAACCCCGACATGCCTTCGATGTAATCGCGCCCGGCGGTGTCGAAGACCCGCACCCCCTCGCCCCGCTCGATGATCAGGGGACCCCGTTCCGCCAGCAGCTTCAGGTTGGTGAGCGGATGCAGCAAGGCGTTGAGATCGCGGGTCTGGGCATTGGAGAGGGGCATGAGGGGCCTTTCGAAATCGCGGCGACTTTAGTCTTTTGCACGCCCCGCCGCGTTCTTGTGGCAAAGTAGACAGGGAGCATTGGCCAGGAAAAGTGCGGCCCCCCACATGGTATCACAGGGGCGCGGTTTTCCGTCCGGCCGTGCGACCCGAAAAACGAGGTGCAGCCATGCGCGGATTGATGCAGGACTGGCCCATGCGGGTGCACCGCTTCCTCGATCATGCCGCGCTTTATCACCAGGGCGCGCGGATCGTCAGCCGCACCATCGAAGGCGGCCTCAACCGCACCGGCTATCCGCAAATCCGCAGCCGCGCGCGACGGCTGACGGGCGCGCTGAAACGGCGCGGCATCAAGCCGGGCGCGCGCATCGCCACCTTGGCCTGGAACACGCACCGCCACCTCGAAGCCTGGTACGGCATCGCCGGCGCGGGCGCGGTCTACCACACCTTGAACCCGCGCCTTTTCCCCGACCAGCTCGCCTGGATCGCCAATCACGGCGGGGCGCGCATGCTGCTGTTCGATGTCTGCTTCGCGCCGCTTCTGGCTGAGATCGCACCCCGGCTGAAGCATGTGACCACCTATGTCGCGCTTTGCGAGGAAACGCAGCTGCCGGCGCTGAAACTTCCCGGCACGCTCATTGCCTATGAGGAATTTCTCGCCGCCCGCGAAGGCGAGTGGACGCAAGTCCATGAGAATGACGCCTGCGGGCTTTGCTACACCTCCGGCACCACCGGCGATCCCAAGGGCGTGCTCTATTCCCACCGCTCCAACATGCTGCACACATTGCTGGCGGGCCAGAGTCCGGGCCTCGGCATGCGGGCGAGCGACGTGGTGATGCCGATCGTGCCCATGTTTCATGCCAACGGTTGGGGCATTCCCTTTATCGCGCCGATGGCGGGCGCCAGCCTGGTGATGCCGGGACCCAAGCTGGACGGCGCTTCGCTTTACGATTTGATGGAAAGCGAGCGCGTCACCGCCACGGCGGGCGTGCCCACGGTCTGGCTGGGACTGTTGCAATATCTGGAAGCCAATGCCCTGACCTTCCATCACCTCAAACGAGTCCTGATCGGCGG